>CAOJUX010000005.1 GCA_948444795.1 uncultured Erysipelotrichaceae bacterium
AGTGGTTTTTTGATTATCTGCTTTCGCAGATAACTTCCTTAAAGGTTAATAAAAAATAAAGCATTAGTTATTAAATAGCTAATGCTTTTATTATTATTTTCAATTAATTTTTTATTTTATAATACCTACAATATTTTTTAAATTTACAATCATAGCACAAAGGTTTTATGCTTTTACATTTATATCGCCCAAATAATACTAACTGATGATGAATTCTCCCCCACTTATTTTTAGGCAAAAAATTCATAAGTTTATTTTCAACTATTAAAACTGAATCATCACAATCTGCAATATAAAGTCTCTTAGCCACTCTATCAACATGAGTATCTACAGCTATTGCTGGAACATTATATAACTGTGATAAAACAACATTACAAGTTTTTCTACCAACTCCTGGTAAACTTTCTAAATACTCTCTATTATTAGGAACTTTTCCATTATAATTAAGAATTAAATCTGTCGCTATATTTTTTAAATATTTTGATTTTTTAGTATAAGATCCAACCGGTCTAATAATATTTTCAATTTCATTTAAAGACAAGTCTTTTATACCATATATATCATATTTTTTAAATAATTCTTTTGTTACCATATTCACTCTTTTATCAGTGCATTGAGCACTTAAAACAGTAGCCATTAAAAGTTCGTAATCTTTATTAAAAATTAGTTCACATTTAGCGTCAGGAAATAACTCATCTAAATATTTTATTAAATTTTTACTCGTTATCATCAAGCCAGTTATAATCAAATAATTCCTTCGATTCAGTTTGGAATCTTCTATTATTTTGATTAACCTCCTTCATATTTTTATATCCTTTTCGTTGCCATTCATAAAGAATTTTATCAATATATCTTAAACTACGAACTCCATTATATACTGCTTCTTTTAAAGCTCCCAAAACTAGTTCTTCACTATATCCTTTTTCTATCCAAGCTCTTATAATTTCATATTCATAAGAAGATATTGAGCCCAGCTCTCTTTCAAAAATACTATATATATCACTTTCCTCTTTCTTTTTTTCTTCATCATTATAAAAAGACTCTATTATAATATAAAGATTTTCTAAAGAAACAAACTCACATATTTTCCCATAATCATCCTTTTTTGTTTCTAAACTAATTAAATTTTTACTTAAAAGAGAATTAAAAGAATCCATAATTTCATTTGTACTAATTTTTAATGCTTTAGAAATCACATTTATATCAAACAAAACATTTCCTTCATCCCAAAAATAAGTCAAAAGAAAAAATTCATTTAAACTTAAATTTTTCTTTTTGGAAATATCGGCCAAAAATATAGGGAAATAAATATATCTTTCTCTTAATACAGCTTTATTCAAATTTAAGTCACTTCCTCTCTATAAAGTCTTGATAATAAATTTTTAAACTTTTTCTTATATCCAATATAGTATTTTTTTCACTTTTTGTAAATGGTATATCTCTCCTATATTCAATTTGAGCCAGATTTATATATAATTCATCGCTTAAAGAATTAATATGAAATATTAATCCCAAATCCAAATTATACTCTTTTATTAAATTTAAACCTCTTAATCTATTTTTATTATCTAAAATTTTTATTAACTCTTCTTTTATTCTAAAACCACTAAGGTTTTTAACTAAATAATTATATTTTTTCAAATCAAAACTAATATTAAATTCTAATATAGTAGCAAATCTAACTGCTCTTAGTATTCTAAGAGGATCATCTTTTAATTTTTTGGCAGTATCACCAATTATTCTAATTTCTTTATTATGCAAATCCTTTAAACCATCTAACTTATCAATTAACATTTCATTTTTATCCATACATATAGCATTAATAGTAAAATCTCTTCTTTTTAAATCTTCTTCTAATGAGTTTATAAATTCTATTTTAGTTGGTTTTCTTTTTATATAATAATCTTCTTTTCTAAATGGTGTAATATCAATATTATAATCACTAATTTTCAAAGTTATTACTCCAAAACTATTAGCTTTAACTTTAAAAAGACCTTCTAAGTCGTTTGGAAGAGCATTTGTACAAATGTCTACATCAAAAGAATTAATACCTAATAAATAATCTCTGACATATCCTCCAACTATATATGCTAAAAATCCTTTTTTATTTAAACTATCTAAAATATTATATATAACCTTTTCCATAAGAAAATTATATCACAAAATCAAGTATAAATTTGACATAATTGAAATATAGTGTATAATAATTATTGCAATAAGTTGGCAGCAGAATTATTTAATTATTAACGTGTTTATAAAAATTTCAAAGTATTAAAATCTGCCATTTCAAGAAATGATTAATATAAACTCCCTAGTAATTAATTTTCTATAACTTGTAGCAAATAAAAAGAAAGGAGATTATTATGGCAAGATATACAGGACCTGCTTATAAAAAAGCAAGAAGATTAAACTTTTCACTTTTAGAAAATGGTAAAGAACTTGCAAAACGTCCATATGCACCTGGTCAACATGGTACTGATAGAAGAAAAAAACTAAGTGAATATGGCATCCAATTACAAGAAAAACAAAAAGTAAGACTTATGTATGGACTTACCGAAAAACAATTTAGAAGAGTTTTTGAACGTGCTTCTAAAATGAAAGGTATCGCTGGTGAAAATTTACTTAAATTACTAGAAAGTCGTTTAGATAATATTGTTTATCGTATGGGACTTGCAAAAACTAGACGTGCTTCACGTCAAGTAGTTAACCATGGACATATTTTAGTAAATGGTAAAAAAGTAAATATTCCATCATATCAAGTTAAACCTGGTGATATTGTAAGTGTTAAAGAAAACTCACAAAATCATCAAGCTATTAAAGAAGCTTTAGAAGCCACTTTAAAAACACCTGCATATGTAGAATTTGATGCTAAAAAAATGACTGGTAAATATGTAAGATTACCAGACAGAAGTGAACTTAATCAAGAGATTGATGAAAGCTTAATTGTTGAATTCTATAACAGATAAAAAATCGGAAAACCCGATTTTTTTTATTTATTTTATAAATCTAATATTAGAATATGAGGTGGAATCATTTGAAGTTCCACTCTTATCATTATAACCACCTATAAAAGAAATAATATGTTCCCCAACTATTCCTCTTACATCTAATATATACTCATGCCATTCATTATCTAATTTACTATAAATATAATTAAATATATCAAAAGATTCATTGTTATATATTATAGGATATAATATACTTTTTTCTTCTTCAGGTACGCTACAACCTGATAGATACTTTAACCCATCAGAGACAATTACTTTCACTGTTCCATAATCTACATTCTTTTTAGCATAAAATTTAATATAACTCACATCATCAAAATTAAGCTCATAATCCCATCTTAACAAGGATGATAATTGACCATAGCCACAACTTGGTAGATATTCATTATTTGCTTTTCCTGTAATCGTAAAGCCGTCAGTTCCATCTACTTGATTAGTTAAATATTCTGGGGTAACATTTTTAAATTCTCCTTGATCAAGTATCTCTCTTGTCACTAAAACTTCTGTTATTGTTTCAAATTTTAAAGTACATATTGTAGGTTTATTAGTAGATATATTTACTATCCATTTATCTTTATCCCATTCTAAAATAGCTTCTTTATTTGTACAATCATAATCTACATATTTATGACCATTTTTATCAGGAAAACTATCTTGTTTTACTCCATCTACTAGGACTGCTAAAGTTATATCTCCTTTGGTAAAGTTTGGTATCCTTCCTTCTAGTATATTAAATGTTTTACTTGTTTCAAATAATGCAAAACTTCTATATACTAAAATACCCCCCCCCCAGTACTAGGACTAGGGCGATTGTGCTTAGGAGGGTGTATTTTAGTTTTTTATTTTTTTCAAATTTTTTCATTTTTCTTCCTCCTATTTTCTATCAATATTATAACCCACTATTATTCATAATTCAATTAGTAATAATGTAGTATTATTACATTTTTTAATTTACAGTTATTTTACATGTATAATATTATCATAAACATTTTATAATATATATTTACATTTTTGTACGATTATTTTTATAGAAAATAATTAATCATTACTTTCCCATCTACCATAAATACCACAAGGAAGAATCAAATTATCACGAGTTATAGGAAGGCCAATTTCCCCACTTTCAACTTTTCCAGAAGGATATTTTTTTAGTAAAGTCATTTTCAAAATATTATTCAAAACAGTGCTGGATATTCCTGTAGTATAAGAATTTATTAAAAAAAACAAAGGTTTATCTGATAAAACTTTCATACATATATCTATTAAATAATATATATTTTTTTCAAACTTCCATACTTCTTTATTAGGACCTCTTCCATAACTAGGAGGGTCCATAATAATGGCATCATATTTATTTCCTCGCCTAATTTCTCTTTCCACAAACTTTACACAATCATCTACTATAAATCTAATTTCATGATCATCTAGTTTACATAAATGCATATTTTCTTTAGCCCAATCAGTCATTCCCCGTGAAGCATCAACATGTACTACTTTAGCTCCAGCACAAGACGCCGCCATCGTTGCACCACCTGTATAAGCAAATAAATTAAGTACTTTAATTTCTCTAGTTTCTCTACTTATTTTATCCATAATAAAATCCCAATTAGATGCTTGTTCTGGAAATAGTCCTGTATGTTTAAAATTAGTTGGACTTATTTTAAATTCTAGATCTTTATACTTAATAGTCCAAAATTCTGGTAAATTAGTTTTAAAATCCCAGTAGCCGCCGCCATCGCTTTTACGATGGTAATAACCATCAATTTTATCCCACTTAGAATAATCTATAACACTCCAAATAGCTTGTGGGTCTGGTCTTCTAAAAATAAAATCTCCAAATCTTTCTAATTTTTCTCCACCTCCAGCATCAATGCACTCATAATCAGTCCACTCATTACTTAATTTCATATATTAACACCTATACCTCTATCCATATCATCTAATAATTCAATTCCATTATTTTTATAAAATTCTTCATATAATTCTAATATATCTTCACCTGTCTGTTGATAAAACTGTTCACATAAATAATTATAACTATCATAAAAAGCATATCTTCTAATTGAATTATCTAAATATTTTCCTTGTATTTCTTTTATAAATTCAAGAGGTAACAAATTATATACCTCAGGTTTAACAAGTCTATTTTTTAAAGTAAACTCTTCTGAAATGTAACTTATAAAACCTTTTCTTAAATCTATACAACAAGATTGGTTTTTATTAGGATTAGAAAGACCAATAAATTCTTTCTCGGGAATATGTAAAGTTATTAACAAATTTAGTATTTTCTCTAATAAAACATTATCTACAAAATATTTTTTTATTTTATCATAATCATTACTTTCAAATATTTTATGATTAGGATTTAAATGAATTTTATCATTTTTAACTAAGCTATCAATCACTACAATATTATTTGTTGCAAGTAATTTATTTATTAAAGATTGTTTTTTCCCTAGTAAATAGGCATCATAGTCTCTTTTTATACTATTTAATAAATAAATTGCTTGTTGATTTAATTCAGTTTGTAATTTTTCATAATCAATCACTTTAATCACTCTCTTATCAATTATATCATAGGATATTTTTGAAAAGCAAATTAAATAAAGAAGCTTTATTTAAAAATTAGCTTCTTCTATTCTTAAATTATGTTTCTTATAAACTATTAGTAAAAGTTAATTTATCTATCAAAAGTTGTTCTAATTATCGCTTCTGCTACTTTCATTCCATCCATAGCAGATGTCATAATACCTCCAGCATATCCAGCTCCCTCACCAGCAGGATAAACACCCTCAATATTAGATACAAATTTATCATTTCTTAGAATTCTAATTGGTGATGAAGTTCTAGATTCCACACCTAAAATAATAGCATCGTCATTATTAAAGCCTATAAGTTTAGTGCCAAAATACTCAATAGCTTCTTTTATATCTTCATTTATAAACTCTGGAAAAATTAAATTAACATTAGCATTTTTATATGAACCACAAATATCTAAATTTTTAACAGTTTCTAACACTTCACCTTTTTTATAATCACTATATCTCATACAAGGAATAAATCCCTCTCCTACAAGATAAGCCTTTCTCTCTAACTTTTTTTGAAACTCTACCCCATCAAATAAAGATAATCCATAATCATTTTCATTAACTGTCACAACAATAGCACTATTACTGTAATTTGCATCTCTTTTATAATTACTCATTCCATTTATAGAAAGCTCACCTAACTTATTACTTGCATTAACAACATATCCCCCAGGACACATGCAAAAAGAATACACACCTCTATTATCCTTACTTTTATAAGTTAATTTATAACTAGCAGAAGGTAAAAAATCACTAAAACTACCATACATTGCTTTATTAATAAGAGCTTTTTTATGCATTACTCTAACACCAATCGCAAAAGGTTTTGACTTCATTTCTATTCCTACATTATCAAGAAGTTTAAAAGTATCTCTCGCACTATGACCAATAGCAAGTATTAAACTATCACACTCTATTTCTTCCTCTTGATTAACTATAATTTTATCAAGTTTATTATTCTTAATTAAAATATCAGTTAGACAAGTAGAAAATTTAAATTCACCACCTAAAGATATAATGTAATTTCTCATATTTTTAACACAAGCACACAAATTATCAGTACCAATATGTGGATTTTGTAAAAATAATATATCTTCTGGTGCTCCAAATTTAACAAATGTCTCTAAAACAAATCTATTTCTATAACATTTATCATTAACTCCTGTATTTAACTTTCCATCTGAAAAAGTTCCAGCTCCGCCTTCTCCAAAAAGAACATTATCTTCTTCATTTAAAATATTTTCTTGCCAAAATCTATTAACATCTTTAAACCTTTCGTCTATTTCTTTTCCCCGTTCTATTATAATCGGTTTTAACCCAGAAAGAGCTAATAAATAAGCCGAAAAAAGACCAGCTGGACCACTACCAACAACTATCACTCTTTTATTACTTTTACAATATTTTAAAATATTGTATTTTGTATTTTTATACTCTAATATATCTTTATCTTTTCTAATTTTTCCTTCATTTTTAACATCTACTAAAACTTCTAAAACATATAATATATTGCTCTTAATTCTTGCATCAATCGATTTTTTTAAAAGTTTAAAACCAAATAAATCATTCAAATCAATATTAAGTTTTTTTACTATTTTCTTTTTTATATTATCATCACTATATTTTAAAATAGATATTTTTATATTCTTTACTCTTAACATACTTCACCAACTACTATTCCACTTAAAAAAGCAAATGTTAGATTATATCCTCCACAATCTCCATCAATATCTAAAACTTCTCCAATAAAATAAAGATTATCTATTTTCAAAGACTCAAAATTATTTTTAACCTCTTCTAAAGATACTCCTCCACTTGTAACTTGAGCTGTATCAAAACCAAGAGTATCTACTACTATTAACTCATAATTAATTAAATTATCACACAATATCTTTTTTTTATTTTCGCTTATATCATTCCAGTATGATTTACTACTAATATCTGATCTCTTAAGTAAATAATAAACTAACTTATAATTAAGAATTCCCTCAAACAACTCTGATATTGTTCGATTTTTAAGTTTATTATTTCTTTCATCTATAAATGTTTTAATATCTATTTCTAAATCAGGTAAAAAATTTATTTTAATTATTTCCTTTTTATTTTTATAAAGTCCCCTAGTAATAATACTACTTAAATTAAAAGCACATATACCACTAATACCATAATCAGTAAGTTGTACTTCTCCTATTTCTATCTTTTTAAGATTATTTTCTTCATATAAAGAAAGCTTAGCAAAAGTTCTTATTTTCTCCCAATCTTTAAAATTACCTTCCCCAACTAGTTGGACAAGCGATGGTAATTGTTTAACTATATTAATATCTAAACTTTTTATTACATCATTAAAATCTCCATTACTACCAGTTTTTGGATATGACTTACCGCCAGTTGCAATAATTACTTTATCTCCTTTAAAATCTCCTAAATTAGTATTAATTACGAAATTATTATCATTTATTTTTATATCTTTAACTTTGCAATTTAAAATTATTTCAACTCCCAAATTAATAGCCTCATTTAAAATAGCTGCTTTTACCCCTATTGCTTGATTAGAATAAGGATAATAATAACCATCTCTAATTTGAGATATGAGTCCAATAGAATCAAAAAAATTAAGGACTTTATTAAGTCTTTCCTCATTTATAAATAAATCTAAAGAGACATTAGTACTAGTATGATATTTGCTTATATTGTTATTGCTATTAAAATAATTACATTTTCCATTACCAGTAAGTAAAAGTTTCTTAAGAACACTATCATTTTTTTCTAAAATAGTTACTTTTTTATTATTTCTCGCAAGAGTTATAGCACAAGCAAATGATGCCACTCCCCCACCAATTATATATATCAATCCTAATCACTTCCAATAGCAATAGTATATAATAATGTTTAACTAAAAGCAATTTCTGTATCAATATTATCATCAGTAACAGCAATAATTAAAAAAATAATTCCACTTATTAAAATAAGTAATGAGCCAATAAAAGATGCATATGTAAGAATTACCTTTTTCTCACTATCACAAGAATCTAAATCTTTTATATCATCTAAACTATCTTTCACAAAATAATAATAAACAAATAATAATATAGAAAAAATAATAATCATTATTATTTGATATTTATGTTTGGCATCATCACTTTTATTTAATATAAATTCTTTTTCAAAATTATTAGCAATAAAACTAAGGATTATAATGCCAATATATATAATCCATATCATATTTTCATGCTTTATATCCTTAAGTCTATCTAAACTTCTATCCATATTAAATTTTATTTATTTTTTTCTTATTTAGAAACAAATTTATAAAATCTAATATAAATAATAATATCAATATATAAGTTACAAAATTAGGAATTAAGTATATAAATTTATTTATTAAAGGATTAACTATATAAATAATTAAAATAGCCCCCAGCATCCATACTAAACTTACTTCTAAAGCAATATATTTTCCAATATGAAACTTAAAATTACTATAATTCCAAAAAGTTTTATGAAATATTTTCTCTATTAGAATCCCCCCTATAAATTCCAGAAAAGTTAAGGAAAAGGCAATCACAAATAAAACAATTATCAACTCCCAAAAAAAGTTTAAATTTAATATTTTAAATAAATAATCAGATATAAAAAGAATTAATAACGAGCCAAAACCATAAATCGGTGTAACTGGCCCTTTTAAAATTCCGCTTTTAAGTTTAGCTCCTCTAAAAAAATCATATAATATTTCTACTATATATCCAAAAAAAGAATAAATAAAAAAATAATTAATAAAGTACATTTAACCACCTTTTTATAATATTTTCTAAAAAACAAAATTATATTCATTTATTTACTAAGTCATAAAAAAATTGTAATATTATAGTAGGAAGTGATTTATTTTGAAAAAGAAAAATATTTTCTATTTAATTTTAGTTATCTTACTTATAGGTATTTTTGCATTTTATGATTATAGCCCTAGTAGTAGTTATGAAAATAATATCAATACTTATACATCAAGTGATATTCCTAACTACGAAGATAAAAAATTTATTGTTTTAAACGAAAATAAGCCTGATTTTGATATGAGTAAAGATTATAGCAAAACTTTTGAAGAATATAGCAAGTTAGATGATTTAGGAAGATGTGGAATAGCATTTGCTAATCTTGGAATCAATTTAATGCCAACAGAAGAACGTGAAAGTATTGCGTCTATTAAACCAACTGGGTGGCATACAGTAAAATATGATAGTATTAACGGTAAATATTTATATAATAGATGTCACTTAATTGGCTACCAACTAACTGGAGAAAATGCCAATCCTCAAAACTTAATAACATGTACTAGAACTATGAATGCCAAAACTATGTTACAATTTGAAAACAAAGTAAGTGAATATATTAAAAGAACTAATAATCACGTTTTATATAGAGTTACTCCAATCTTTGAAAATGATAACTTACTTGCCAAAGGAGTTATTCTAGAAGCTAAGTCTATTGAAGATACTGAAATAGAATTTAATGTTTTTATCTATAATGTTGAAGATGGAATCGAAATAAACTATCAAAATGGTGACAGTAAAAAAGTGGAATAAACTTATTTTTTATATAAGAAACAGTCAAATTCGTGAGAATAGATTACACCAATAGCTTGCAAGTAAGAATAAATTATTGTACTCCCTACAAACTTCATGCCACGTCTTTGCAAATCTTTAGAAATTTCATCAGACAAAGTATTTGTAGTTTTACCTACTTCTATATAAACTTTATCTTTTGTAAATACTTTTAAATAATTATAAAAATTTCCATATTCTAAAATAATACTTTTAAATATTTTAGCATTATTAATACTTGCTTTTATCTTTAATTTATTACGAATTATCTTCTCATCTTTAATCAGTCTATTTATCTTTTCATCATCATATAAACATACTTTATCTATTTCAAAATAATCATAAGCTATTCTAAAATCATCTCTTTTATTAAGTACACACTCCCATGATAAACCAGCTTGAAATGACTCTAAAATAAGCATTTCAAATAAATATTTATCATCTTTCCTTAGAACTCCCCACTCCTTATCATGATAATAAATATATTTCTTATTTTTTAAATTACACCAACTACATCTTTTCATATTATGGCTAACTCTTCAAATCTTTATAAGAGTCTAAAACTATATCTCTTATTAATTCTTTATCATCAGTATCTACAAAATACATTGGTTTAGCCCCTTTATAAGGTATTATTTTTTCCAAATTATATTTCTTATTACCTTCTACAATCTTAACTAGTATTCTATTATCATAAATACCTCCAAATAAAACATTATTATAATATAATAAATATTCGCCCATCATAGACCTACAAGTAATATTATCAAGTAAATTAAGTTGTTCTAAAACAAAATTTTTATAATCTTTCGTTGTTGCCACATTAACACCTTATTTTTTCTTTTTCCCAAAAAACTTTAATATACCTATAAGAGCTAAAATAATACATAAACCTAAATTTAAAATTTTAAACTTAGATCCCCAATAATAAGATATAAAAAATCCTATTGCACATATAAAACATAATGCTCCTATAACTCTATCTCTTTTCATCAAACAACACCTACAATCTATAAACCAATTATAACACATTAACCAAAAATATTCTCTATATATTTAACATATTCATTAATGATATTACTAGTTTTATTAGAAAAGATAATTTCTTTAGTCATCAAAACATCATCAGTAATAATATTATCTACTTTCAAATCAATCATTTTCTGAACATTGCTTGAATTATTAACAGTCCAAGCATAAATTTCCTTTCCTTGATTATGGACTTCTTTTACAAGAGATGATGTAATACTTGCCTCTTCAATACTAAAACTATCTGCCTTATCAAAAATGCTAAGATCACCATAAACAAAACTCATAACATACCCTGTTGTTATTTCATCATCATATGCTTTAATTTTTTCTAAAACTTCATAATTTTGTGATGTTAGCACACATTCCTTTTGAAAACCAAATTTATTAACTATATCTATTACATTTTCAACTAATTTTTTTTCATAACCAGTAGGTTTTATTTCTATATTAAGATTAATATTATTATTTTTAGCCCACAAAACCACATCTTCAAATAAAGGTATTCTCTCATCTTTAAAAGATTCATTCATGAAACTTCCTGCATCAAAATTTTTTACCTCATCATATGATGTCTCCCAAGTATGTTTATTTATTCCTGTTGTTCTTTTAAAATTTTTATCATGTATTACAATTATTTTACCATCTATAGTTTCCTGAACATCAATTTCAATAAAATCTGCCCCATAATTTTTAGCACTTACAAAAGCTGAAAAAGTATTTTCTGGACAGTCTAAAGAAGCACCTCTATGAGCAGTAACTAAAATATTATTAGCATATTCAATATTAATATTATAGTTACCTTTATAAATATTATAAGTAAAAATAGAGCCAAAAATTAAAGCTAAAAAATAAATAAAAATTATCACTTTTCGAATTTTTCTATCTAAATTTTCATTTTCTTTATTATATTTAATTTTTAAAGAGGGTATCTTTACACCTAATTCTTCTTTCCTAATATAATATAAAATACTTATACAGGCATAACTTAAAGGTGTAGATAAAAGAGTTACAACAATAAAAGAAATAACAATAAATAACCAAATCGAAGTTGCTGTTATACTTTTAATAATTACGATACTATACTTAATTTTATTTAATGAAGTAATTATTAATATACCTAAAGCAATTACTATTATATATAAAAAATATAAAGTTAATTGTACTAATAAAATAGATATAAGATCTTTAAAACAATTTTTAGAAGAAAGAAGAGAACTTGTCTTCCTTGCTTCTTTAAATGAAACATCCTCAAGGACCATAGAGTGTACTGAATAAATCCATCTATGTAAAATACTAATTAAAAATATAATAATAACACTAAATAATATTAATAATAATCTATTATTTAAAACAAAATCTAAGATAAATTCTGGTATTTTAATTGTAGATATAAAACTAGAAGAAATACCAATATTTAAAAAAGGTATTAAAAAAAGAACTAAAAAAGATAAAGGAATATTCTTAATAGAAAATAATTTTTTACATTTATTCAAAGAAACTCTAATCGCTTGTATTACTTTAATTTTAGTTTTTTTATAAGACTGATTTAATATAACAATTATTGTAATTATATCAAACATTGCATAAACCATCATTAAAAGAATTAAAATTAAAAGCATTAAAATAGTAATTGGATTTTTTAAAAAAGAAAATATATTTTCAAGGGTTAAATAATTATATCCAGTTATTTTCATAATTAAATTAAATATATTTAAAAATATTGGTACAAAAATCAAAAAACTAAGTAACTTAAAAATCAATTCAAAAAGTACTAATGATTTTAAATTATATTTTATTAAATTAATAACCAGTTTTAATTTTTTCATATAAGCCTCACTATATTAGTATAACATACAATTAAATTATCATAGTATAATTATTGCCATTGCAAAACCTATAATTCACTTTTTTGTATTTATTTTTCTTATTTTTATAACAAAGATTTTTTTAAATTTATAAATGCAAGCAAAAAATAAACTTAAACTTATAATAAACATCAAAAAGCTAATAATCTTTTGTCTTTTCCATAAAGACACACTAACCAAAAACATAAAAACTAATATAATGCCAAAAAATAAAACAATTAAAAATATTAAAGGATATCTTATTATTTTAGGAATTTTTTTATTTTTACTAATTTCTAAACTACCTTCTAATATTAGTTCTAAAAATAATTCAATTATAAAATCCATGTTTACCTCTCCATTTATTTATAATATGATTATATCATGTTTAAAAATATAGTAATTGTTATTTATTTTTTCCTACTATTTAAGAGTTCTTTATCCACATAAATAACTCTTCCTCCTTTAGGATTTATTCTTTCATTACCAAATACTATCCATATTATATGCATTTCTAAATCTGGCATATCAGCATCTCCATCCGTAAATATAATTTTATTAAGAACATTGGCCGAAAAAGCTCTAACTGCCACATTAAAATCAGTACCACCACCACCGCGAAATTCCATATTTCCAATGTCTTCTTCATTATTTATATTATGAAATCCATAAAACTTCGTATCAAAGCATCCAACTTTTAGTTTTGAACTTCCTAAAATGTTTTTACATTCAATTAAAAAATTTCTCAAAAGATCTTCGTTAATTGACCCACTCGTATCTAATACTATTTCGGTTTCTGAAAAAGGTTGTGCCTCTAAGGAGGGGGTTACAACTCCATCTTCTATATAAGCATTTTCAAACGACCAATCATAATCATATTTAATATTTTCTTGTAAAATTCTATTCCAATTTAATAACGCTGAAGCAGTGCCAATACTCTTAACAATTCTTTTATCACTATCTACATCCTGTCCTAGTGATTTACTAGTAAGATTATTTTGAAAATCATTTAACTGTTGCTTATATATTTGTTTATTCAACTTAAAAACTTCTTTTTCACTTATCCCTTTTTCATTCATAGTATCATTAGCTGATTTTTCAATTATATTTTTTGTGACTTCTTTCCATAAAGAATGATTATCAACTTCCCCATATTTTTCTTTAAATTCTTTCTCCCCAATCTTTTGTTTTTCCTCTAAAAGCATATCATAAAGCTCTTCCGCATCATAATTAATGGCTAAAGGTATATCAACAACACCCTTTATTATTGTAAGCCCATCATTTTTTAAATTAGCATTTATTACTCCATCAGTTGCTATATTCCAAACTTCCACATCTCGATCATTTTTTCTATTTAAATGATTAAAGGCAACATGACTAACCTCATAAGCAACTAAAAAAACTTGTTCGCTAGAAGTAAGGGCTCCTAAAAAATCCGGATTATAAAAAACATGTTTACCATCAGTTGCAGCGGTTTTATAAGAACAATCAGAAATAAATTCTAAATTAGCAATTATACTTCCAAAGAGAGGATATTTTATCATAACCCTTCTTATAATCAAATCTATTTGCACGCCAAACCTCTATATATGTACTAATAAAGAATAAACTTCTTCATTAATCTTATTTTTTTCTAAATCTTTACAAGTAACAATTATCAAACAATTATCTGGTATATCAAAAGTACTAATTTTTTTATATTTTAATATTTCAATAAATTTTTTTTGTTCTAAAAGAGGAATTTCATTAATATTTTCAATTATTAAAATAGCTTTATCTTTTATACTTTTTGAAATTAATTCTCTATACCATAAAGGAGGCCAAAAATTGGTATCTTCATAATGTCCATTTAATAATTCTCTTGGTATATCTGCTTTTAAAACAACAGCATTTTTAAAAGAACTAGTTACTATATTATCTACTAACAATGGTGAAATATTTGCTTTAAAATAATTATCAAACATTTTTAATCTTTTACTATTCATTATCTTGACTCCCCTCTCTTCATTTCTTCTTCCATTTCTATCTCAACTAAATACTCTAATCTTTCCTTATCACCATGTGCCCACATCGATTCAAACGCTGCCCTTGATTCTGATCCAACCAATTTCATAAAATCTCTTACTAA
The DNA here is from genome assembly GCA_948444795.1 of uncultured Erysipelotrichaceae bacterium. Taxonomy (GTDB): domain Bacteria; phylum Bacillota_I; class Bacilli_A; order RF39; family UBA660; genus MGBC108787. The sequence continues at coordinate 15,193 of CAOJUX010000005.1, forward strand.
TCTAAAGTTTTCAAAATCAACTGAAGATAATCCTGCTGCAGTTACAAACTTTTGAGCGGAGTTCATATTTAAATCTGTTTCAGTATAATTATGATTTATAACATCATCAACTGTTATTACTCCATACCTTACAAATTCTTTAAAATCTACTGTTAACTCTTCTCCAACAAGAGCTCTAAGCATATCAGGTCTTCTTGTCTTATAAAGTACTTTAGAAGCCATTTCCCATTTTCTAGGATCAGCATTAGGTTTATTACCTGTATATTTTGTTCTTAAAACATCAATGCCAGAAAAATACTTATAAGAAATATAAGCATATATTGCAGGATGAATTTTAAACTCAGTTCCATCATCTTCATAATCTAATCTCTCATAATTCTCTTTTGGTGTTACTGCCCATTTAAGCCAGCTACTTACTGTCGTTTCAATATAAACATGAGCAAATCTATTATAAAGTGGTTCAGAAAGTTTATTAGCAGACATAGAATCAGAAAGTTCATTTCCTGCGGCAACAATTCTCGCATTACTAGGTAATTTCCATTTCCCATCAATCTCTTTATCTAAAACAATATTAAAAGCCTGTCCCTGAACCGAAGGAAGTGCATTTGTAAGCTCATCAAAGAAAATAATATGAATCTTATCAGGCTCAGCTTCACATCTTTTAAGTACTTTTTGATACCAAGTTGGAGGAATATCAATCATCTCTTTAGTTTCTGAATTATATACACTTTTACCATTTAAACTAGAAGGAGTAGCATTTGCCATATAAATTATTTCACAATCTGGATCAAGTTCTTTAACTCTTGCTGATTTACCATCACTAGATTTACCATGCAAAAAAACAGGAATATTACTCTCAATAGCTCCTTTTATAATATCTTCTTCACTTACATTATCAAAATTAAAATCATATACATTTTTACTATTTATAGTACTATTTATAGTATTATCTATTGTTATCTCACTTGGAATTATAGCTTTTGCTAGATACTTATCCATAAACTTTTTTATATTAGTATTATCAAAATCGCAGGTATAATCTACTTCATTAAATTGAACACCTGAAAAAATTATTTTCTTAGCTAAAACTATTTTTTTAACACTATCAACTATCCAAGTTATTGGTTCAACCAAGACAAAATAAGGTCTTCCCTCTTCTATCCTTTGACCATTTGACAAAGTTTCTCCCGCACTATTAGTATCTGCTACTATTCGAATATATTTATTACCATTATATTCATATTCTGAAAAAAATCTTTCTTTAAAAGATTCATTTGTATTACTGGTAGAAACTGAATCAGCTGGATACTCTTTACCAGTTTTATTTAAATTGCCAATCACATATAAATTTTCTAGAATATTTTCTAGTTCTACAGAAGCAACAGTTTGTGGAAACTCTCCATAATCCTCTTCAAAAACTCCCCCTCTCACTCCGTTCGAGGAGATACTTTGGATTAAAGAGTACGGTAAAGCTGGGCGGGAACCAACATCACAATTAGTAACATCGCCCCAGTCATCATTACCACTCTAACTAACAGCGCGGGCACAATTTGAATTATAAGGTGTTTTTGTCCACCAATAACCAGTTCTATTTTTTAATTCATTATCATTATTTACATGAAAACTATCAGATACATAACCACCTAACAAAATTAAAAAATCAGTTATAGCAGCTTTTGTTCCATATATATTCATTATTTCTGATTTATTATCACCAAAAATTTGGTTAACATCTAAAAAAGTAAAGTTCATATCCATCACCTAACTATAGAATAGCATACTTTGCCATTTTTTATCAATCATCTTTCAAAGAAATTGTAAAGTTTTTAAAATTTTTCTTTTCATTAGTATTTTTAACATGATTATAAAATGAATTTAATCTTTGCTTTACATAATCTTCATCTACTATACCTTTGATGTACAACTTATTTACGGTTTTTAAATGTTTTTTTATTCTTTGTTTTGACGAAGAACGGAGTTTAACAACTATTTTTCCTTTAGGTGTTAATATATGCCTAAAACCTAAAAAATCTACACCATTACTTAGCCTTCCAATTTGAGTTTTCTTATTTAATTCAAGTTTTAATAATTTTAAACACATTTCTTCGATTACATTCTTACAATAAACTAGATACTTTTTATCTCTAGATATCAAAATAAAATCATCCATATATCTCACATAATATTTAATATTCAATTTTTCTTTAATAAAATGATCAACTTTATTTAAATAAAATAAAGCAAACCATTGGTTAGATTGACTTCCTAAAGGAAGACCTTCATTTTTATTATTTATTAATATTTTTATTAACCATTTTTCATCTTCCGTAAAATCTATATCATTTAAAAGTTTTAATAAAATATCATGATCTATACTTGCAAAATATTTTCTTATGTCGCATTTTAAAAAATATATATAATTATTATTATATTTAAAGAATTCTTTTTTCATAAATTTATGTAATCTTTCAATAGCAAAATGCGTTCCTTTTTCTATCCGACAAGCACAATTATCAAATATTAATTTTTTTTCTATTTTTGGTTTTAAAACAATATCACAAAAGCATCTAATTACTACTCTATCTTTAAAAGGATAAGCTTCTATTAACCTTTGTTTAGGTTCATATATAAAAAATTTTTTATAATTTCCTAGTTTATATTTTTTAGTAACAAGTGCCTTATTTAAAGAGTATAAATTAACTGCCAAATTAACCTCAAATCTAATAACTTCTCCTTTATGTTGTTTTGAATTTCGACATTTTTTATATGCTAAATAAAGATGATCAAAACTAAAAATTTCTTCTAACATTATAATTTACCTCCAAATAAAATAAACACCCCTTTAAACATCCAAAAAGTTTTAATAAACTTGTTGTTTGTGTGAGTGTTTTTATATATTCTTCTATCGCATTTTAAATATTTATTTTAGCGATTAGAAAAGAAGAAAATTCCTTCACCTTACAATACTGATATATTTATCTTAAAATATATTTCTCTGATTTGTTTTCTGAATTTTTATATAATTCCTTCAAAAGTGAATCTGGGCGGGAACCAACATCACGTTTAGTAACATTGTTCCAGTTATTATTACCATTCTAATTAACAGCGCGGGCACAATAGAGGCCAAAATATAAATTTTCTTCTTAATTAAAGGCCTTTGGACCAATAATCCTAATTGTTTTTGTTAAATCTTTTATCATCACTTTTTTTCCAAGAGGTAATTAAACTAATAGCTTCGGCAAGTTGTATTGATATTTGTTTATATTGTTTTTTTAAAATACAACCAGAACTTTCTGCTATCATTGCTACATAACCTAATAATTTTAATTTAACTATAGCTTCTTTTTGAAAATCTTCTCTTTTTACTTTATTACTATTAGAATCTAATCTTATAAAATTTGCATTTAAAAGACATTCTAATGTATCTAAACAATAATTTTGCATTCTATTTACAAATACTCCTCTAAATCTTTTAGGAGAATTTTCTGTTACCGCAATTACATAAGCGCATAATTTTTTTACAATTGTAATAACTATCAAGTCATTAGAATTTTGCGGTATTTTATTAATGATTTTTTGCTCTTTTTCTTCTTCTAAAATTATCTTTTTTACAATATCTTCATTAAATTTATTATTATTAGCTATCGCAAATTCTTTCTTTATTGCTAGTACATCCTCTGTATTGTTTACTGAATCAAGATCAAGATTAATTTCTTTTGGTATTTTTAAATTGTTTGTTCTATTAACCTGTAACACTTATTAATTTTTCATAAATAAAATATATATTTATGATTACCTCCTAAGATATTATAACATTATTTTTTGATTTTTAAATATATATTAATATATTTTATTTATTATAGTCATAAAATTGAATATAAGTAGGTGAAAAATGAATAATGAATATGCTCTTAATTTTATAATTCCTACAGGGCCATCAGGAGATAATGGTGTAATAGAACCTAGTATTAGTTTGGTTTATAATGACATGACAACAAGTGGAACAGTTTCAATTAATAGAAGTACAATATATCCTAAAGATTCAACTGTCTTTACAGTTCAAAATAATCAGTTATTATTTAATAGTCGTGGTAAATTTGAATATAATATATCTGGTATAATAAAAAAACAAAACTCAGATTCAACTACGAACTTAGTCTTAAGAACAAGAAATAATTCTGGTATTACTAATAATTTATTCGTATTTAATGTTAATCAAGGGGAAGATGAAATTTATTTTTTCCAAACAAAAATTGGCGAATACTCTGGATCTCAATCTGTTAATTTAATATTTAATAAAAATGCTGATTCAAGTTCGAAATTAGAAAATGTTGAACTAACTATAAAAAAATTATATGATTGGGAATAAAAAATGGAAGAAAATATAGAATATGTAATAGATTTTATTTTACCTAAAGGAAAACCAGGATATGGTTCCTTTGAAGCATTAACATATATAACATTTCAAAATCAGATAAATAATGGTTCTTTAACTAGTTTAAAAGCATTAAAAATACCACGAAATACTAATATATTTAACGTTACTAATAATATTATAATAGAACATACTGGCTGTTATATATTTACAATAAGCGGATTATTAAAAGAATCTGGAAATACTAACCCATTATTTAATATACAACTAGAAAATAATGGTATATCAGAAAATCTCATAACAGTAAATTTAAATCTAGAACAAAAATTATATTTTTCACAAACTAAAGTTAAGAATTGCCAAAAAAATACTATAATAAAACTAACTTTACAAAAAGCAAATAATTCTGATGCATCTTTAGAAGGAGCAAATTTAATAATTAAAAAATTACCCTTATAGAAAAGAGGAAAAAATGGAATATTCACTCAATTTTGTTATTCCAGAAGGATTAAGAGGAGAATCAGCTATTGAAGGAATAGCATATCTTGAATACCTTTCAAAACAGTCCCAAGGTGAAGTTGATATAAACTCTTCTAATTCATTTACCAATAATACAACTATTTTTTTTATCTATACAAATAAAATTTTATTAAAAAAAGAAGGATTATATGAATTTATATTTAGTGGTAAAATATTTACATCAATTAATTCAGATTATTCTTTAAAACTAATAAGTGAGAATAATGGTAATGTTCAAGAAATTATAGATTTATCATTAGAACAAAGTATTAATGAAATTTACTTTTCAAAAATAAAAATCTTAAATTTATCATCAGATAATAATATTTCAATAATTTTTGATCCTAAAAACAATAAAATTATTAATTTAGAAAATACAACTTTATTAATTAAGAAATTCAAATAAATTATTTTTGACTATCTTTTTATAAGTTCATTGTAAATAAAGAACCTTTATAATAAAAAAAGGACATATTAATTCTTGTCCCTTTAAAGTTATTAATCTTTAATTTAATTTTTTTATAAGTACATTTACATGATCTGTTTCTACCGTTGGAGTATTATAAAAACCTAAACTTACACATAAATTAATCGTTTGATCAAATTCAAAAACACCAGTTGATGAAAAATAGGTATATTGATTATCTCCTAATAGTTCAATATCCATATCAGGTAAAGTAGTTGTTGCACTACTTGTTATAGCAAGTAAATGAAGAACAGCCTGACCAGTCGTTCCTGGTTTTTTTAAATAACCAGAATATGTTATTTCGTATAAACCAGGACCCATTTGAACTTCTTGCCCAATAATTGTATAATTTGAAGAATTAGTAGGATAAATTTTGTTTTTTTCAATATCTAAATCTCCTTGAATATTTTTTTTATTCATGTAGCTAATAAAGCAGATATTAGGCTCTGCAGTTGGGCCAGTTGGGCCTGTAGTTCCACAAGGAATCACAAAATCTAAAACATATTCATTTGATTTTTCTGCCATTTAAAACTCTCCTTATTTTTTTATATATTATATTTTATGTAAGGAGATTTATAAAGGCACTGCGTTTTACTTAAATAAATTTCACCCTAGTTTCTTTCAATAATTATATCGGCAACATTTAAATTTAAATCACTAAATATATTATCACAAATTATTTTTGCTACTTCATTAGGATTCATAAAAGTATTTTGTTTTTCTTCAGTTACATAATCCCTACTATTTTTATAAAAATTAGTATTAATCCCTCCAGGATATACACCAATTACTTTTACTGATGTTCCTTTATATGCAACTTTTAAACTTTCAGTATACCCTTTTTCTCCCCATTTAGTTGCACAATATACACTTTCTTGTTTGTTACCTCTTAATGCTGCTGATGACATAATGTTTACAATTTTTAAATCTTTTTCATTTTTAATTCTTAAAGTATTGGAAGAACATAGTATCATTCCTCGAAGTCCTTTAAAGCATTTATCTATATCACTTTTATTATATTCAGATGGTAATTTAAAAGAAGGCTCTCCTGCATTATTTATTAAATATTTTATATTACCTAATTTTGATATTTCATCAATTGAATCTTCAACAAATTTTTCATCAGCAATATCTCCAATAAACTCTTTGTAATTTTCATTATTAGTATTAGATTTTTCTCTATCTAAATTACAAACTAATAAATCTTTATGTAATGAATAATCAACAATTGCTTTTCCTAATCCATTAGTTCCACCTGTTATTATAATAATATCTTTCATTGTTTCTCTCCTTAATTTAAATTATATCAATTAATAGAAAATATTTTCTATCTTTTGGTCTAAATGATTTTCTTTCATATCTACACTTTCCCAAGGGTATGTAAAAAGTTTCTCTCTTGGTAAATCAAAACCATAAAATCCTTTTATAACATCTTTTGGAATATTTTTTTCTCCCCTTATACAAATTGTAGAAAATAGTAGTTTAGCTTTTGGTAAAGTCTTTCTTATTTCGTCAAGTGCAGTATTTACAGTATCACCTGAACTATAAGTTCCCTCAACAACTAACAACACAAGTTCTTTATTTTTATCTAAATCTTTTAAAGTATTCAATAAAACAATGTGATCATAAATTCCATTTTGTTTTATCTTCTTTACTTGTATTGGTGCAAACTTTATTAAGTTTAATTCATTTGCAATATAAACAGCGGGAACAGCACCACTACGCAAAATTGGAACAACATAATCAATTCTTAAGTTATTAGCAGTACAATAGTCATTTATTTCTTTTGAGACTTTTAAACAATAGCTTTTAAAATCATCATGTGACATACTTTTTATTTCATCTTCATACTCTATCTTATCATTGCTTCGCGTATACATACTAATCCTCCTCTATTATTTCCATTAAAATTTCATTAGGATCTTTAATAAAGAAATAAGGTCTTCCCAATCTTCCCTTTGTAATCATTATTTCTGAATCATTTAATTTATTGTTTTCAACAAAATTCTTTGCTTCATAAATATCTTTTACACCAATACCAAAATGTTTATTTCCAATTGTTTTTAAATCTACAGTCAAATCTTTAGAATGTTCTGGTAATTTATTGTTTTCCATATAATGAAATATTTCTAATATCATATTTCCTAATTTAATCATTACTATATCTACACTATCATCATGATATTCCTTATATTTTTCAAAACCAAATAATTTATAAAAATTCAATGTATCTTCTAAATTATCTGCACTTATAGTAACATGATTAAAATTAAACATAATCATTTCTCCCTCTCACTAGATTTAATACCTAATCTATTTTTGTTTTAATATTATCATGTAATGGACATTTAATACAAAACTTCTTCTTATTGCAAAAATCATTACTATTTAAAAAAATCTTCATCTATCAATGGAATAATATCTATCGCAGGTTCCTCATACGGATGTACTTCTCTTAATTTTGTTATTTCTTTTTAACATTTTCAATAGCACATATGACTTCTAATTTTTCTTCTTCTACAAATTCTATATTGTTCTTTTTCCCAATATATGGATTAGCACTATCATTTGGTTTAAAAGTTCCAATAGATTTTATAGATGTTGCACAATAAGAATAGTTACCTATTATTCCAGCACCTCATTGCAAATTACTTCTCTTACTTCTTCAACATTTTCTAATGGAATTGTTACAAAAATTTTTACTCTTTTTATTTCTATATTCATTTTTCCTCCTAAGCTATTTTTATAACATTAATGACAGTTATTTTTACTATATCCTAGCAAAGTTTAATGTCATAGTGCCATTTTAATATTATTATTCATTATCTTCTAAAAAGTAATTAACCATTTTTTCATAATTATCTTGACTATTTAAACAAGTATCTATTAAATAACCTTTTTCATTATTCGTTTGATATTCTTTAATACCTCTTATATAAAAATCTTTATTTCTATCTTCGATAAAGAAAGGCATTATGTCATTGTATAGACACTCTTTAAACATTATCATTCTTCCAACTCGACCATTTCCATCTTGGAAAGGATGAATTTTTTCAAATCTAACATGAAATTCAATAATATCTTCAACCATCTTTTTATCTATTTTATCATACCAATAGAGTAATTCTTTCATATCACTTGCTACATTACTTGGAAGTGATGTTGTAATGTTACCAACAAAGTTCTTTTTATTTTTATATTCTCCTACATTAAACCATTCTTTTTCACTATCAGTTAAAGTACCAGCTTTTAAGATAAAGTGAAATTTCTTTATCATATCCTCAGTTAGTTTATCATCAATAGTATCTAACATATATTTAAATAAAGTAAAATGATTTTTTATTTCAGTAGCATCTTTTAAAACAATAACTTTATCTTTAGTCGTTAAAATTGTTCCCGTATCATAAATACTTGCAGTTTCATCAGGTGTTATTGTAGATCCTTCTATATGATTTGTATTGTAAGAAAAATCAAGTTGAGTTTTATGATAAAGGTTACCTGATAAACCAATATTTTTTTGTTCAATCAATGCTTTTTTTATTTTACTTACTTCCATTTTTCTTGCCTCCATATATTCCTATTATAACATTTTTTGCAAATGATTAATATTAATTTATATTAAAAAAATCTAACTCAATTATACAACTATAATAGACTAACTGGTACAATTAAAATTCATTTTTCAAAACATGATTTAGAAACTCTACAATATCAAGTTCTTTATCTTTAAATAAAACTCTGTTAACATTCTGATTATTTATAAGTAGAGTTCCTTTTAGCATATTATATTCTACACAACAATGATTATCTATCTTAAGCAATTTATCTTGTAGTTTAATTTCAGGCACATTATAAATCATTGCAAGTTCACTTCCTATGTTCCTTTCTTTTGCTCTAAATAAATGCCCACAATATAAACATAAGTGAGTTCTATGTGGCGTATAAGCAAACTTTCCATTATCAGAATGATAACGTCCACAATGACTACATTTTACCATTTCTAATGGTATATTATTTAATTTAGCAAGCATTATTCCACCAAAGTCTTTATAGGTTAATAAAGATTTATCATATTCTAATACTCCATTAAATACTTTATTATTTATTATTATTTTAGGGATAACATTTTCTAATATATTTTCATATTTAATACTTATATTCTTAATTTCATTTTGCTTAATATTTAATCTATTATTATATATTTCTTCTAACATATTTCCTCCTTCTTATGAATCGGTCAGACGCGTCTGGCCAATTCATTATATAATATTTAGTATTATCTTAAATTTTTTAAGTATTAAATTTTACAGATATTATCTGAACTTTTTGCGCTTTAATATCACTTATATTATAGCATTATTATTGATACTATTTTATGTAGCATTTTTGTTAAACTTTCTTAATCAAAATTAACACTTTTTAACCTCTTTTATGTAAATTTAATCACTTTTAATTCATAATAACAAAAATGGAGCCTTAAAGGCTCCTTCAGGGGGCTAAAATTTATTGCATATAAAATTAATTATTGCTAATTAGTTCCTTATATTTTAAGCAATTCTAAATCGTTTTAGATTAATAAAATTTAAAATATATTACTTAATTTTGTAATTTGAGTACCTATTTGGGTACCTAAAAGAGATATACTACTACTTATATTCTTCCTATAAATGAAAGGAAAAATATTATGGAAATAACTTATACTAAATGTGGTGATTATTTATTACCAAATCTAATTTTAAAATCTAGAAAACAAGAAAATTTAAATAAATATGGGCTAATGAGATTAGACTATCTGAAAAAGAATAAATCTACCTTATATCAACAATTATTAATGCAGGATAAACTATACGATCATCTTTTTTCAGTCAGTGTTGAAGCAGAAAATAAAGTTAATTATCTAATTGATAAAATGGTTAAACTAGATGGCTCTATTAATGAAAATTTAAAAGTAACTAATCAAATGTTATGGGTACAAAAAATGAATAACTATAAAAATACTGCTGAAGAAATAGTTTTAAAAGAACTTATCTATGGAGATACAATATGATAAAAGGTAAAGAAGATATAACTGATAAAGAATTTGAAGAGATACTCCTACCTTTTTATGACAACTACAATGAATATATGATTAACTATGTTATTCCAGACACCATAGCATTTTATCTAGCAAATGGATATAGTAGAGATTGTCTATCTGATTGTCCATTATATAATCATATCAATTCTGCAATAGATATTTTTAATGTGAGCTGTGATATTAATAATTTAACACCACAGATAAAACAAATTTTAAAAATTAAATTTAATCTCAAAATAGTAAATGATAATCCACTGAAAATTGAAAAATATATGTAAGAAAATAAGCACTTTCTAAATAATAGATTGTGCTTATTTTTATATCTATATTGTCCTAGATATCTATATTGTCCTAGCCAGCACTGAAAACCTACTCCCGCAAGGTTTTCTATTATGGGAAAACCCATACCCCTTATCTATTATTATTTATAACCTGTATCAACTCTTTAACTGATTTAGATAATTCAACGTCAGTATAAATAATATTATTATCAGGATGATCTATGCAATTTCTTATATAGGTGGGCAAAGTATCATACTCTTTTATATTGTGTACACTAATTTGTTTAAAATAATGTTTTAAAGTAGCACCTTGATTTTTTAACCACTCATCAGTTTGTTTAATACTAGCATTACTTAATAAATTCCCATTACAGTCTGATACATAGTTTTCCTGAACATAGCCATATAGCAAATTATGAAAATCTGTGGTAAATAAATCAAATATAGCATATTTAATTTCAGCAATTGTGATAGTTGGCAAAACTATCCCTTGCGAATCTTTGTAAAATTTTTGGTAAGAATTATTACTTATTTTTATTACCAAACAATCATCTTGGTTTAATGCGCTTGATAAAATATGTTCTGAATGAGTAGCAATAAAAATCTGTGATGTTTGAATTAAATTTTCAGAAAAAATATTTTTATAATAATCAAATATTTTTTCTTCCCATTTTGGGTGCAAGCTTATTTCTGGTTCATCAATAAAAACTGGAACACCTTTTAAACTATTCTTATTTTGTAATAAATATGTACCTCTAAATATTATTTGTTTTTCCCCTGAACTTAAGGAAGATATGTCTATCTCATTATTACCCTTTTTAAAAACAGGCATTGAATTGTTTCTTATACCTTCAAATTCTATTGTTTCACTAAAAATAACTTTAAAGGCATCAGTAAAACGTTTCAATCTAACATGATAAATATCTTCTGGTACAGGGCTTCCCTTGTGTTTTCCTATCCAAGAGTCTATATCACAACTATCTTGTACAGAAATGTTTACTAAAAGTTGGATTATCTCAAAAGCCATATCATTTGGTATTTCACATGAAACATTATCTATTGTTTTATTAGTTGGTCCTTCGACATTATTTCTTGGATTGTAATTAATATCAACATTTGAATATAAGCCATTTATTTTAAAGTTTTCAAATTTCTCTGTTGAATCTTGTCTTTTAACATTTTTAATTACTGAACCATCTTTTATAAATTTAATAGAGTAAGATAGGCTACCATTTTCACTCTTTGATATAGTCAAAATTGCATCATTTATTGTATCTTGTTCATTATCAAAGTTACAATAATTTTCCGATGATACATCTATAAATATTTCGTGTGTTACCTTCGGATAAACAATACTAAAAGTATGAAAGTTAGTATTACTGATATTATATAATTCTTCTAACAATTTTGTTTTTCCACTTCCATTTTCTCCAGCAATTATTATATTATTAAAAGTTATACCATTATTAGTAAAGTCAAAAGTTTGATTACCAAATATTACATGATTGAAAAATTTTATTGATTTAATGCGAATCATAATTTACACCTTACCTTCTATATATATACAATTTCTATTAAATTGCATATTTCGGCCGATTTTTATATATACTATTAAAGACATAGTTATTGACAAATAATCATTTATTTGCTATATTAAGTATGTCAAAAGCAATTAAGTTTGCTTGGGGTTCGTGGTATCACGGACGGTAAGAACTGGTTTATCCAGTTCTTATTTTTTGTTTAAGGAAATATTTTTATTCCTTTATTTTTATAATTTGGATACCCAACTATTTTATTTTCAAATGTTAGAAATGCCTTATCTTGGGTATTTCTTTTAACATATTTATGAATTGGATATGAAAACAAATCTGTTATTTCTAATCCAACATAAGTAGAACTATATTCTTCATTCCATTTAGGATTAAAATATACTCCTTCTATTTTAGATTTTAGTTCTTTAGAACTAATTTTTTTAGTGCCTGTTTTATTGATAACTTTACTAATATGTTCTAGCAATTCGTTATCTTCATCTTTACCTCTTGCTTCAAGCATTATTACACCTTTTTTATTATTTTCAGTAGCATAGATATATCTTTCTAATAGAAAATCAAATGCTACATTATAAACATTATGAGTATAACCTTTTTTCAAATATTCATAAAGATTTATACTAATTGAAATAATTTTACATTTTATATTCTTCATAGTATCAGTTAAATCAATCATAAACTCATTATAATTTATAACACTATCATTAAAGCAATTATCGTGTTTTCTTATATCTCTTGAGTGAAAGCATACCGCTTTATCTCTCTTTAATTTACTATCATAAAACATACCATTTTCCCAGTACTTATTTTTTAATGACTTTATAATTTTCTTTGAGTTTATATATTCTTCTTTTGTAAAAATACACCCTGTAATGGTAAAGTATTTATCATCTTCTGATATTTCTTTTTCATTAGATATTTGTTTTAATACATAAGTTAAATTACTGCTACTGCCATTTTCATCAATACACATAACATAATCAATATCCTTTTTCATTGATAAAATTTTAGTAGGTTTATCATACCATTTTGACACTTTACCATCTCCTAACTTAATTACTTAAACTGAATTTTGATATTTCTTCACCTGGATAATTATATAAAACTATTTCATCAAATTCTAAATAAAATGGTTCAAATTTCTCTAATATTTTACTTTGCAAAGTCTTAATAATTTCATAATCTTTATCAATATGTAAAGTCATATGAAATATAAAATTTTCTGGGTTATAATGTTCCTTTGGAAATTTACAATAGAAAAGTTTTTGTAATTCTTTTAAATCTTGGTTATCTTCTATGCCTAGATATAAAACATAACTATCATATTTACCATTCATTATTTCAACTTTATTTATTTTTAATTTTATTTTATCAATATTAACTGTTTTAATTAAATCAATAAATTCATCTTGATTTTCTTTATTTGTAGCAAAAATAGTAAAGTGGTATGGTAGATTATCAATACCATATCTATGCTCATCATCAATACCATATGGGACTTTACAAGTTTTAAGTTTAATATCCGACATAAGTTTATCAATTTTCTTAAGTTCACTTTGCTCTAGACTACTTATTAATGTAATTCTCCTACTCATAAAACTAATCACCCTTACATTCATGTAAATAATTATATATATCAATCCAATTTTTAAAACAGTTAATGTTATCTTTTTCAACAATATCATTATTTGCAATCATAATTGCAGAAATTCCCCCTGTAATAACATTTTTGCAATTACTAATACTATCATCGATTAATATATCTATATTTTCATCTAAACAAATTTTCTTTTTATTTCTTGCATTTACAATTAATTTATCAAAATATATATCATTTTTATTTAACCAATTCATACTTTGCTTATATGGATCTTCATGAAACTCACTATCTCTTGCTGTAATTATATATATTTCATTTCCTTCATCATGCAATTTTTTAATTATTTCCACGCAATCTTTTCTAGGGATAGCATTATTAGTTATACTTTCTTGAATTGTCCCTAAAAAATGTTTTAATTCTTCATAACTAAAATCAAATATTTTTTGATAAATATTACCATCGTTATAAACATCATTTATTTCTATATTTTCATTTTCTACTTTTTTATTAAGTGTTTTTGCATACTCAAAAGCAGCATTATTTAACTGTTCTCTTATATCTGTTAAAGTATCATCTATATCTATTCCTATTCTCAAAATAATTCACCTCACATTATTAGGGTTTGGTACTCCAATTCAAATGGCGGGAGTAGATCCGCAGTGCTGGCTAAGACACTATTTTGCAACTAATGACAAGAGTGACATTTATAATAGACTCTACCCTAGAGTATTTATCTCCTGTCACACTGTCATTACTTACCGAAAAAAATTATTTTTTAGACTTATTATCATCGATATGTACTATAGCATATTCCATTTTTTCTATATCTTCGTTAATGGTATTGACCATATTTTTAAATGCTTTATCTACTTTATTTTTTTCAGTTTGTTTCAATTTTTCATATTCTTTTGTCTTTTTATAATCATTTTTATTTATAAAATCTAGCAAAATTTCTTTAGCAAGAATATCATATTTGAAATTTTTTATGTATTCATCTATCAATGTAATTGATGAATCATCATTCTTAATTGCAATATTTGTATAGATTTTGTTATCAATTATTTCAATTTCTTCTTTAGTATAATCACATAATTTCATTAATTTTTTTACATCAATACCTAATACCATAGATAATTTTCTTAAAGATAGTACATTAGGTTTCTTTCTTTCACCCTTTTCTATCTTTGCTAGTGTGTTATTATCTATTCCAGTTCTTCTTGATAATTCTCTTTGTGATATACCTATTTTTTCTCTAGCACTCTTTACTACCATGGCTAAAGTTTTTTCTTCCATCAATTACACCTCATTTACTCATCTACTACCATTTTAACACAATTTTGATTGCCAAACAATATTTTTGTGAGTTTTGATTACAAAATGTATTGACTTAAATTAAATCTGTATGATAATATATTGTTGTGAGTATAACTCACATATATAATTCTTTTCTTTATTGGTAATCCATATACATAGATATTTTTATATCTAGAGTCTAACGAAAGGAGGAACACTTAATATGGATGCTAGAGAAACATTAAAACTTATTTCTAAGCAATGGTGTAATCTTAATGATTTAATGCTACTTGCTGAAATAGGTAAAAATAATGCAGTGAAACTTAGGAAAGAGATAAAACAAGATTTAATAAATCAAGGTTATACTCTTCCCAATAACAGATTACCAATGATTGAAGTCGTTAATAAGTTAAAAATAAATATTAATTATTTAGAAAAAATGGCAAAAGAAAATTTATAGAAAGGAATTATATGAAAACAATAGAAGAATTAAGAAGTAGTATTGTCGATATGAATTATATCATTAAAGATATGATTCGTGAAAATGGTTTATATTGCTTGCTTGGAGAAGCCAAAGTTGGTAAATCCGCTATGGCTCTTCAAATAGCAAACTCTATTTGTAATGGCATTTCTTTTCTAGATTTAAAAACAAATAAAACACCAGTCCTTTATTTAAGTACAGAGATGAATCCTACTGAAACAATAAGTCGTATAAATCTTATGGATTGTAAATTAAATACCAATGATTTCTTTTATACTTATCCAGAAGAAAACTCTACACAACTTAGTATTATTAAAGTTGAAAAAGAAATTATGAACTTTTCTGAAAAGTACAATGGAAAACTCGTATTTATAGATATGTTTAATGGAATTAATTTTGGCTATAACTATGATTTAAATAATTATCAAGATATGAGTCAAAATATATTTCCACAAATTAGAAATCTATGTAATAAATATAATGTTTCTATTATATTAGTTCATCATTTAAATCGTAAAGGTAAATCTTTAGGTAGTACAGCAATAGATACTTGTGTTGATGGTAAAATAGCACTAAAACAAGATGAAAATATCAAATCAACATTCTATCTAAAGTATGAAAGTAGAGATTATCCAAGTAAAAATTATATTTTAAAAAGAGATAATCATTTAATACTTACGATTGATGAGGATACCGAAGATAAATTAAATGATAATTTAATACAATTCTTAAAATACGCGATTAACAAGCAAGAATTTACCTTTAAAATATCAGAAATGGTAAGTAAGTTAAATTTAAATATTACACCACCTGTATTTGGTAAATTACTTACAAATAACAAAGAAAAGTTAGAAAAATTGGGACTCACTATTAAATCTAAAAGAACTGCTACAGATAGATTTTATACTGCTATATATAAGGAACCTTTACTTGAAAGCAATAATTTCGAGGAGGAATGATTATGGCGGTCAAACAATTAGATAAGTCTGAATGGACTAAAGATGGTCGTAAATGGATATTTTATGACTATATAAAGAATTTAGATGGAACTAGAAGAAAATATAAGTCAAAGAAGTTTTTTACAAAAGCAGAAGCATTAAAAGCTGAAAGAGAGTTTTTAACAACGAATACAGAAAGAGCAGATAAAGATCGTAATATGACTTTTAAAGATTTATATACTCTCTTCTATGCCTATAAAGAGGATAAAGTAAAATTCACTACTTTGAAAACTTATAGAGATAGACAAAAGTTCTTTAAAAATCTAGAAAAGGTTAAATTAAAGGATTTTAATATAGAACACTTTGAAAAATGGAAGAAAGAAATTAATTCCTATGGTTATACCACTAATCATAAAAATCATCTGTTTAAATTCTTTAAAGAATTATTAAACTATGCTACTAAATGGTATAACTTTAATTTTACTGCAACTTATAATAAAATGACTAATTTTACAAATCCAAATGAAATACCCAAAGAAATGTTATTTTTTACTTATGATGAATTTAAAAAGTTTATTTCAGTAGAAGATGATATTCTATATAAAACCATGTATGAGACTTTATATTATTGTGGTTTAAGGCGTGGAGAACTTCGTGGTCTTACTTGGAATGATATTGATTTTGAAAATAATTATTTAAGCGTAAATAAAAATGTGGTAGCAACTAGAGGAGATGAGGATAAATCATACATGGTTACTACTCCTAAAACAAAATCAAGTGTTAGGAATATTCCAATACCAAAAATATTATTAGATGATTTAAAAGAACTATATAAAGTTTCTAATAAACATTATGGATTTAATAGTAGTTGGTATGTTTTTGGAGATACTGAACCTATTACGAATGGTAAAATAAGATGTAGGAAGAATAAGAATTGTGAGTTAGCAGGAGTTAAACAAATTAGAATCCACGATTTTAGGCATAGTTGTGCATCACTACTTATAAATAGTGGTGCAACAATCAATGTAGTCGCAAAATATCTAGGACATACAAAAATAGATGAGACATTAAACACATATTCTCACCTATTTAAAAATCAAATGAATGAAATAATAAACATTATCGACAATTTAAATTAAAATGGGTACCTATTTGGGTACCTAATACATATATGAAATGGCTTGGAGTCCTTATAAACAAAGTATCCCAGCCTTTCGACTGGGATTTCAGGGGGTTTTGGTTGATTCACTTTCACATAAAATCGTAAAAGTGTTTCGAAAGGTTAGCATGATATCTATCATGCTATTAAAATCATATAATGAAATACAATCTTTGTCAAATGATTTTAATAAATTTCTTTAAAAATTTACTTTTCTTTTTCATTCTTTAATTCCTCATAATAAATTGCTTGAGAAATTGATATATATGGAGATACCCAAACTATTGGAATAATAAACACACATAACAATGACCATCCAATAAAACTTAAATTAAATATAAAATAATCCATCTTATGTCCATCCATTAATTCTTTACTCTTTACTAGACACTCATAAGGAGACAAATCTGGATTGTCAATGTAAACATAAAATACCATACTATAACTAAAAGCCGCAATAATACCTGGAATAATAAATAATATACTCCATAAAAAGCATAATATTATAGTTAACATCTCAATTGACACTATTGGTAAAATACTACCTACATATTTAAACAAATTATCTCTTGAAAACTGTTCTTTTCTAACCATTTTTAAAACATAACTTAACATTCCAACGGATAAAGTTGATATAAAAAACGAAGTTACAATAGTTAAAGTGGCATTAATTAACGAACCATCTTTAGAAACTAAACTTACTACAGCATTAATTAATGCTGATATTATCAATATTAAAACCTCTGCCACCCAATAATTTTTCAAATTATTATCTCTAATTTCTCTTGCTTTTTCTTTAATCTTTATTCTATTCATAATACATCCTCCTTATACATTATATTTTATTTAAATTATTTAATCAATATCACTAACGCTTTTTAATAAGCTTTTATACTTTTCATCTAGTTCATTTTTTTCTAAAAAACTTAAACTATCCTCTTTTGCTTTTAAAAGTATTTTAAAATCTTTTTGTAAATTACCTAATTGAAATTCCATATCACCACTTTGTCTAGTACCAAACAAATCTCCTTCTCTACGCATTAAAAAATCTTGTTCACTTATATAAAAACCATCATTACTATCTTCTAAAATCTTTAATCTTTCTGTATCTTTATTACTAATTAAATAACAATATGAATCAAAATCATTTCTTCCAACTCGACCTCGTAATTGATGTAATGTAGCAAGCCCAAACATTTCGGCATTAAAAATTACTATAGTTGTCGCATTCTTTACATCAACCCCAACTTCAATTACAGTAGTTGATATAAGAATCTTAATCTTACCATTTATAAAATCATTCATAATCTCATCTTTTTCTTTACCTTTTAATTTTCCATGTAATATTTCAATTGGCACCTTCTTATTAAAAGCTTTATCAAAACTATTCTTAAGAGTTTCTAAATCTTTTAAATCATTATCTTCAATAGCTTCTATTGAAGGAGATACTACATATATTTGATGGCCATTTTTTATTTCTTCTAAAACATTTAAAAGAACCTCCTTAAGTTCACTTTCTTTTTTAACAACAGTATTGATATTTCTTCTTCCATTTGGGTTAGTTTTAATAATACTAGTATCCATATCCTGATAAATAGTAAGAGCATAAGTTCTAGGAATAGGTGTCGCACTTAAATATATAACATCAGGTCTGTATCCTTTATTTTGCAAATTACTTCTTTGATTTACTCCAAAACGATGTTGTTCATCTGTTATAACCAAACCTAAATTTTTAAATTCTACATCTTTACTTATCAAAGAATGAGTACCAACTATTATATCTATTTTTCCTTCTTTTAAATCTAAAATAAGTTTATTATGAACAGATTTTTTTTGACTTCCAACTAACAATCCCACATTAATATTATAATCTTTAACAAGTTCTTTAATATTATTATAATGTTGAAACGCTAAAAGCTCAGTCGGCGCCATTAACGCACTTTGAAAACCAGCTAAAGTATTGGCAACCATTGCAACTATTGCCACAATTGTTTTCCCACTACCTGTATCACCTTGAATAAGTCTATTCATTTTTGTATTACTTTTTAAATCTATTAAAATATCATTAATAGCATTTAATTGATCTTTTGTAAGTTCAAAAGGCAATCCAGTTATAAACTCATTAATTTTCTCTCTATCAAAATCCTTTTTTAACCCTTTAATTTTATCTTTTTTTAATTTTAAATAATTAATTTTTAACATAAAAATAAAAAATTCTTCGTATATAAGTCTCAATTTTGCTTTTTTTAAATCATTTATATTAGTAGGATTATGTATTATACTTATCGCTTCTCCTTTATCCATAAAACTGTATTTTTTTGATAATTCTTCTGGTATATAATCATTTATCTTTATATCGCTATTTAAAGCTTCAGCAATATATCCAGATAAATTATTATTTTTTAATCCTTTAACAACATGATAAATTGGTTCTACTTTTATATTATTTATCCAATCACTTTTTAAGTCGCTTGCAACAAAACTATTTTTAAGTTTATTATATTTTCCCACTAAAGTAATTTTCTTTCCTACATCTAAATAACTATTTAAATATGCTCTATTATAAATAACAACATTAAAAAGTAAATTATTTGCCATTGCCTTAAAAGTTAATCTATTTAAATTTTTTTTAATAAAAAATATTCTAGGTATTGTTTCAATTACGGCATTTATAGTTACCAATTCCAAATTATCAACTTTATTTAAATCAACAGGTCTATATATATTATAACGGAAAGGATAATAAGTTATTAAATCTTCAATACTAAATATATTAATTTTATTTAATAGACTTAAAGTTTTAGGTCCAATTTTCTTTATATTTAAAAGTTCCATATACTTCACCTTTTAAAATATTATACCATTTATAAGAACAAATGTATACTTATTAAAAATTTATGTAATTTTTTTTAATTTTTTGCAAAAAAATGTTGACAAAAGTACACTTATCAATTAGTATATACATTACCAATTCACGAAAGCGAATTGGTGCTAGTATCACACTAGTCAACCCCTTTTTATTCTTTTAGAAGCTGTCTTCAGGGGGCAGCTTCCAATGTGGAAATTTTAAAAGTACTAACAAGTTAGTTAGTACTTTTTTCTTTGTAATAATTATAACGTTTTATTGCATTATTTTTATTTTGTTCAAATAATTTTAAAGCTAATTCTTTGTCTTTTATCTTAAGCGAATTATATCTAACCTCATTATTTAAAAAATCATCATATAAAGAAAAATCAGGTTCTTTACTATCTAAGTATAATTTATCTTCCTTTGGATTATAATGCATTAAAAGTTCATAACCACATTTTACTGCAAGATCTTGTTCTTTTAATGAACAAGACATACCCCCTTTAATACCATGTTCAACACAAGTTGAATAAGCTATTACAATAGCAGGTCCACAATATTCCTCGGCTTCTTTTAATACTTTTACTGCTTGCAAAGGATTAGCTCCCATCGAAATACTCCCTACATAACAATTAGGATAACACACAGATATCTTAAATAAATCTTTCTTTGCTGTTCTTTTTCCAAAATTTGCAAACTCAGCTACTTCTCCAATATTACTTGACTTAGACATTTGACCACCAGTATTAGAATAAACTTCACTATCTAAAACAAGAATTTTAATATTTTCTCCACTTGATAATATATGATCAATACCGCTAAAACCAATATCATAAGCCCAACCATCTCCTCCAAGTGCCCATATACTTCTTGAAGGTACATAATCAATTAAATCTCTTATTTCTTTAGGAATATCCAAATCTTCTAATTTATTTTTTATTTCATAAGTTATATTAAAATCCTCTTTATTAGATAACCACTGTTCAAATAAAATTTTTACATCTTCAGAAACAACACTAATAATAGACTTCATAATATTTTCAATTCTATTCCTTTTTTGTTTATTTGATAAATACATACCTAAAGCAAATTCAGCATTATCTTCAAATAAAGAATTAGCCCACGAAATACTATATGGAGTACTAGGAGCACTTCCCCCATAAATACTCGAACACCCAGTAGCATTAGCAATTATTAATTTATCTCCAACAATTTGAGTTAAAAGTTTTATATAACCAGATTCCCCACAACCAGCACAAGCTCCCGAAAAAGAAAACTTTGGACTAACAAAACTTAAATCTCTCACAGTATCTTTTTTTTCGGTTAGGGGATTTTTATATTCATTAAAATAATAATCACTAATATCTTGTTTACTTTCATCAAACTTCCCAAATTCTAAAGCCTTTTGACCATTTTTACCAGGACACGCATCTATACAAAGACCACATCCTGTACAATCAGCTTCACTTATACTTATTAAATATTTATAATCATCATTCCCAATTAGAGGTTTTGATGAGTCTTTTTTCGTTGCAAAAGCTCTAATCACAGAATGAGGGCAAACAAATACACACTTACCGCATTCTATACAATTTTCTGGTATCCATTTAATAACCCTATCAGATACCTTTCTTTTCTCTAACTTAGAAGTATCACCAATAAATGTTCCACTTGCTATTGGCATAACTTCACTAACAGTCAAACTATCTCCTTCTCTATTAGTAATTTTTTCAAATAATGTTACACTAGGATTACGTTCATATCCAATATCATTAAGTTCAATTTCTTTAATAGAACTAGTTGCTTCCTTAATGGCATTTTTATTATTATCAATAACTTCTTTTCCTTTATTTTTAAATAAATTTCTAATATTATCTTCTATTATTAAAGCTGAATTAGCAACACCAATTAAATTTAAAATAATTACTTCTAAAATCTTATTAATTTTACCAGGAATATTATATTTAAGTGCAATATTACTCGCATCTATACAAAGTACTTTAATATTATTATTTTTAATTATTTTCTTATCTTCTAAGCAAATCTTTTCATTAAGCTTATCTTTATCACTAGTATTAATCAATAAAATACCATTTTTTTTAATTCCTGAAAGCATCTTATATTTTCTAAAATATTCATCTTTAGTAACTACTACTAAAAAAGGATTTTCTATATAAAAAGGCATATTTGTTTTTTTATCTTTAATTCTTAAATTACTAACAGTAACTCCTCCACTTTTCTTACTATCATAAGAAAAATAACCATCAACTTCTTTATCTAATTTATTTGCAGCAATATTAAGAATATCTTTACTGGCACTAACCATGCCATCACTCCCAAAACCATATATTTTAATTTCTATAAAATTTGAATTTATATGATAATTATACTTTTTTAAACTAAGATTAGTTACATCATCCACTATACCAATGGTAAAATTATGCTTAGGATTTTTATTTAAAAACTCAAAAACGCTATATATATCAGCTGGAGTAGTATTTTTAGAAGAAAGACCATATCTTCCTCCATAAACTTTAATAGAAGTATTAGAAAGTGCTGCAAGAACATCTAAATATAAAGGCTCTCCAGTACTTCCAGATTCTTTAACTCTATCAAGAACTGCAATCTTTTCAACACTTTTTGGCAAAACATTTAATAAATATTTTTCACTAAAAGGACGATATAAATGAACTTCTATAACTCCTAGCTTGCATCCCTTTTTATTTTCTTCATCAACAACTAATTTAATAGTGTCAATAACACTTCCCATTGCCACAATTACAAGACTTGCATCATCTGCACCATAATAATTAAATGGTTTTAATGAAGTATTAGTTATTTTATTAACTTTTTGCATATAATCATTTACAATATCTGGTACTTCTAAATAAAACTTATTTCTTGCTTCCATAGATTGAAAATAAATATCTTCATTTTCAGCCAGTCCTTTTTCAATTTTATGGCCTACATTTAAACTATTATTTTTAAATTCATTTATTTTTTCATAATCAATAAGCTTTAATATTTCATCATCATTAATATCATCTATTGAACTAACTTCATGACTAGTTCTAAAACCATCAAAAAAATGTAAAAATGGTAAACTTCCTTTAATAGCACTCAAATGAGATACTATTGTATTTACTCTTACATCACTTATATTAGTAGAAGCTAACATACAAAAACCAGTTCCTCTTGTAGCATATATATCGGAATGATCTCCAAAAATAGATAAAGCATGAGTTGCAACAGTACGACTTGCAACATGAATAACACAAGGTAGCATTTCCCCAGCTATTTTATACATATTTGGAATCATTAAAAGTAGCCCTTGACTCGCTGTAAAAGTAGTAGCAAGAGAACCAGTTATCAAGGCTCCATGAAGGGCTCCTGCCGCTCCAGCCTCACTTTGCATTTCAATTAATTCTACTTTGCTATTAAACAAATTCTTTTTATCAGTCCCATTTAAAAAATCAATATTAGAAGCCATTGGACTAGATGGAGTTATTGGATAAATACTTGCTACTTCACTAAAAAGATAGGCATAATTAGCACACATTTTATTGCTATCCATTACTTTTTTCATAAAACACCTCGCATTATAGATTAAGTATAACAAAAAAAATAAAAAAAAGGAACTTAGTTCCTCTTAAAAATTATATATATAATAAAACCACCTACAGTAATAATACTTATATAATCACTAGCTTTTTCCAAAAAAGTTCCTACATAACTAACACTATATTCACCACTATTTACGATAACTTCTATAAAACCATTTTCATTTTCATAATAATTAATAACTTCATCATTTTCATTTTTTATTTCATAACCATAATAAAATAATCGCGGAAGTTCTATTTTTACTTTTCCCATAGCATCAATCTTAAATTTAAGATAAGGTGAATTATCTTCTAATATAGAAATATTAGCATCACTATCAGTAATTATTTCATTAGTCCTTGTATCTAAATATTCTTTATTTTTTTTCGCATTAACAGGTAAATATTCATATTGCCATCCCATTCCCAAACGACTTAAATCATAGTCCGAAGCACTCAATTTAACATAATCCTGATTAAATATACAATAAATTGATACTAAAACACACGAAATAACACTTATTATGATAGTTTTGCCTTTTTTCTCTTTAGGTATTGATTCTATACTATAATAAACTAATATTGAAATACCAAAAGCTGTAAAAATACCTAAACGCCACGGAAACTGAATCATTAACAAAAAATCAGGCATAATAATCCAAGGAAATAAATAAGAAGATAACCAAATTCCAAATATAGATGAAGATATTCCTAAAGTTAATAAAAAATCTTTTTTAATTTCTAGATGTTCTTTTTTTATCTTTAATAAATATTTGACCACTAAAATAAATGCGACAATGTTAATAAAGTGATAGCCGATTTTTAAATGATGTCCAATAAAATATTGATGAACATTAAGCCCATTAAAATAAACTCCAACTCTATTTGCCATTTCTCCATTTGTAAACACAACATAGTTACCTTTAAATTTATGAATTAATAAGCTCATAGTAAATGGTAAAGTTATTAATAACACTATAACTGTTGCTACTAAAAATCTTTTTATAATATCTTTATTCCAAACTTTCTTAAAATTAATAAGTAAAAAGATAACCAAAAAGATAGTTACATAAATAGTCATTACTAAATGAGAATTAATAAGTCCTACGTAAGATATTATAAAATATACATAAAATTTTTTATAATCTTTATTAAAGATATAATAAATACTCAAAAATACTAGGGGAACAAATATAAATATTAATGATTCTGATAAAGCATCTCTAACAAAAATATCATATAATTTATAAGGAAAAGTTAAATAAAATAAAGTTGAGAGCAAAGATAATTTTTGATTACCAGTTATTGTTTTCATAAATTTATAAAAACTGATGCCTGATAAAAACATAATAATAAAATTTAATATTTTAATTGATGTAAAAACAGTTACATCAAAATTTTCCAAAAATATTGCTGCTATAAAATGAGCAAGTTCAGGATAAAAAATACCTGTTCCATATCCAAAATTATTACATACAATTGGTACTATTTTTAAATTTAATAAATTACTCCAATTTAAACTTTTAGCCATTGCAGTTATATTAGCAATATGAAAACCTGTATCATGACCATAAAAATATAAATTATTTATAAGTGGAAGTATTAATACAATAGCAATTAAAAGTATAATTAAATAATTCTTATCAAATTTTTTCATAAACACCTCCTTAATTAAAAATAATATCTTCTAACTTCTTATTATTAGAACGTTTATAATTAGCAATAACTATTTTATCACTATTGATTTCTTTATTAATTAATATTTTTTCTTTAATTTTTTTGTTGATAACTACATACTTATCAACATTTAAATCTAATCTATTATTATCTACTAATTGAATTTTTCGGGTTTTAGTAAGAAATCTAAAATACCACTTACTTTTTTTATATATAATGTATTTATAATTATTTATTAACAGTTTTATAAACATAACAAAATTATTCAAACATATTTCTGTATTTAAAATCTTAATATTTTCACATATTATAGCTTTTTTATTATCAGTTTTAATAAATAATATTAACCCTCCAATTAAAAATATAGAATTATAATTTATAAAACCCAATAATGTAGTAAATAAAATTATTAAAATATTATTTTTATTAACTCTATTTTTCAGTAAAAATATATACATTAAAATATTTAAAATTCCATAAAAATAATTATTATTAACTCTAAAACCTAATAGTTTTTCTAAAGAATTAGAATTATTTATAATATTTTTATATTCATTAAGGCTTTCTAATATTTTTGAATCAATTACTAAAGTTTTAAAATAATCAAAATTAACTATTATCATCAGTAGTATCGCCATATAAAGAACCAGTAATTCTAATCTTTTATTAAAAGATTTATGAATATTTCTAAAAATAAAATAAATAAGTAGAACTATTAGTTCTAAATAATATATATTACTATTATATAAAAGTGCCAACAAAATTAATAATATTATTCCTATGTATTTCAATAAATTATTATAAGAATTAAAAATATATTTTAAAATAAATGGCATTAAAAATAATAAAGTTAATAAATAATTAGCTTTATAAATTGAAATTATAAAATATTCTAAGAATAATATATATATAATTTTTGGTTTTAATTCTAAATCTTGTAAGAGTAATATTGGCAAAATAAATAAATTTAATAAATATAAAAGATTAATAGGATTTATATTATGCACCAAAACATAAACTAAATTTACAATAAAATATATTATAAATAATAATAAAGTTTTAAAATTTTCTTTATTTTTAAGTGATTTTATTAGTAAAATCACTATAATAATTGCTTTAAATATAAGACTTATATATCCCGCAAACAAATCCATAATAGGTATCAATAATGTTAATAAATATAATAGTTTATTTTGCATTTTACTACCACCAAATTTATTATAACTAAAAAAGTCTCTTTTGTTAAGAAACTTTTTTAATTTTTTTATTATTTTATTAACGATTTAAAGTATTTGAATAATCATTTTCTAGTTTTTTCAAATGTTTTTCTAAAGTAAGTTCTAACAAATCAATATTTGTAAAATACAAAGCTTTTTCAATATTTATATTTTCATAGTAATCCAACTCATCATTACAAGATTCTATAATTACCATCGAATCACAATCTTTAGTTTTTTCCTCTATTGGTACAACATATTGATATGCTATAGTTACTCTTTTATTATTATTTTTACTCATAGTTAATGCTAAGTTTTCTAATATATCTAGTATCTCTTTTGTATAAGGATACGAAGAATCTAATATTATTAAATCATAATCATTAGCTTCTCCCCATTCTTGATAATCTTTATAATGATACTCATAAAAATTTCTCATTAATAAATAGTTAGGCGAATCTCCATAAATATCTATATTAAGATTTGGTGTGTTTTTACTCATTATTTCTAAAGGTGCCCAATGGGCATTATGAGCCATACAACACACATTTATATTTCCATTTTCAATATAAGTCATTTTCAAGTCCTTTCTTGCCTCTTTAATTCTTGTTTACATTATACCATAATAATTAATTAAATATTTATTTTTTAGATTTAGTTTTTATTTTAAAGCCATTTCTCTTAAATAATATATCTGTTTTAAGTACAATAAATAAAAATATTATCATTAATATAACATATAAAAATATTGCATAATTTGTATCACCAAGAGCATAAAATATAGAAACTCCTGCAAATAATAAATCAATAGCATAAATTATAAATAATGAAGTACGAGTAGAAAATTGCATATTTAATAATTGATGATGCAAATGTGCCTTATCTGGTGTATTAAATGGATTCTGTCCCTTTAAAACCCTTCTAATAATTGAAAATAATACATCAATAATTGGCGTTGCTAGTATTATTAAAGGAACAATTAGCGAAGTAAATGTTGCAGTTTTATATCCTAAGAGCGCCGTAACAGCAATAATAAATCCGAGCAAATTACTTCCCGTATCTCCAACATAAATGTGTGCTGGTGGAAAATTATAAACTAAAAATCCTAAAATGGATCCAATCATAATTAAAGCAAGTGTTGTATCAAGTCCTTCTTGAGTATTCATAATAAAAGCAATAACTGCAATAGTAAAAAAATATATTACACTTACACCTGATGATAAACCATCTAGCCCATCACTTAAATTAATAGTATTTATAATAGCTATTATAAATATAATAGTAATAATATAATTAATTGGTGCATTAAAAGTTAAATTTAAACCCAATATAGAAACATAATCCAGATGAATATTTCCATAAAAAACTATAATACCCGCTGCAATAATTTGAGCTACTAATTGATATTTAGCTTTAATTGGATTTATATCATCAATAAGCCCCATAAATAATACAACAAAACTCCCCATTAAAATAGATAACATTTGAACACTACTTCTTGCATACAACATATATCCAAACATAAAAGAGAAGAAAATAGCAAGTCCTCCTATTGTTGGCATAGGATTTTTATTTAATCTTCTTTTATTAGGATAATCAAGTGCTCCAATATGAATAGCAATTTTTTTAACAATTGGTGTAGTTAATAAACTACATAAAAATGTCATAAAAACAATAATAAATACATTATGTCCATTTACTTGATACATAACATCACATCCTATATTTATTATACCTTAATTCATTTAAAAAATGAATTAAAAAAATATTAAGCATTTTACTTAATAATTTTATTTAGTTGGAGATAAGACTATGCGGGAACCGCCACCGCCAGAAGCTACACCACCATAATGAGTGAAATTGAACACACCAGCATCAGTGGCATTATAGTAAGCGCCACCTCTGTCGAACCAAGGATAATCAGAGCCAACAAAATAGGCCACACCAGAGTCCCATTCTTGTACTTCTCCTGTTGCATCTCCTAGTATTTTATTAGTATTTGCACTTGTTCCTGTATATATATCTTTATACCTTGATGGTATATTTGAGGGATTTGAACCAAAGGAAGATTGGGTATTATTGTAATTTCCTATTACATATTCCCATGCTCCTCCACTTGTATCATATATTCCACTTATATTATCGGTTGTACTTGCATGATATCCAGTGCTCGTATTCCAGGCATTTTGACATCCATTATACTCTCCTGCTGATACACTTGATCCTGCACATCCTGTTGTATATGTACTACTATTATTTATCCACACTTCACTATTTCCTCTTCCGTATTTTGAGTTTGTTAAATAGGCCATAGCTCCCCACTCTGTATTTTTCATCATATGACTATCTAAATTTCTTTTATAGTTAAAACTAGTATTATACATAGTTGACCCATCTATATTTCTTAAACTTGTTTCATTTGGTTTTACTGTTACTTTATCTACTGTTCCTGTTGTTTCAAACTTTCCTACCCATATGCCTGTTACATCAAGTGATGTAAATGCTGGATGCGTCATCCATTTGCCATTTTCACATGTTCCATTATCTCCACTTTTATTTGTGGCTATACATTCAGTTTCTGAATCAACTGTATTATAATCTCCTATTTCTATCTCTATTTCTTGGGGCTCTATTTTATTCCCTTCGACATTAAATAACTTATATCTATATTTTGGTATCCAGACAAAGTATGCGTTTATTGCAGAATCTGGTATGTTTGCTCCGACACTATATGTGTCTGCTCCTTCAAGTATTACTGCATTGGCCCATTTACTTTCATTATAGTTATACCAATTACTATTATTCTCTTCTGTTTTAGTAACTGTTCCATCATTTGCTATAGTGACAGGTATTAATCCTTCTTTTACTACTGGTTCACTTCCATTTAAACTATTATTCTTTGTTTCAAACTTTAGAGTACATATGGTTGGTTTATCTGTATCTATTAATGCTCTCCATGTTTCATTATTCCATGTTAGTTTAGCATCGTTATTACATTCATATCCGACATATTTATATCCATTTTTATCGGGAAAATCTTCTTTCTTTTCTCCGTCTACTATTACTGCTAGAGTTATATCTCCTTTGGTAAAGTTTGGTACTTTTCCTTCTAGTATATTAAATGTTTTACTTACCTCAAAATATGCAAAACTTCTATATACTAAAATACCCCCCCCCAGTACTAGTACTAGGGCAATTGTGCTTAGGAGGGTGTATTTTAGTTTTTTATTTTTTTTAAATTTTTTCATTTTTATTTCTCCTCCTATTTTCTATACCTATTATAACCCACTATTATTCATAATTCAATTAGTAATAATAGAAAAAAGTAGATTTCTCTACTTCTTTTTCTTAGTATCTTTCTTATGGATCTCTTTTCTAGCTTTACTAATTTTTTCATCACTATCTATAACATCTTCCAAAAGTTCAATATTATGATTTTTAACAGAACCTTTTTTATTAGTTTTAATTTTTCTTGTTTTCTTTTTAATTAAACACAAAACAATAATAATAGCTAAAACAAGACCTCCACCAAAAACACACATAGCATAAAAATAATTATCCTTAAGTTTATTTAAATCTTCTATCTCTTCTCTATTAAATACTTGAAAGGTTTTATTATTAGTATCATAAGAATAATAATCATATTTACCATTCTCTAAATTCATAGCATATACAACCACAAATCTACTATTATCTTTATATCTATAAACTTCTACTTTTTCACCATCTATATCTATAGAATCTTTTTTATACCCTTTTATTTCTCCTTCAAATTTAGTTATGTAAAGAGTTAAATTAGAAGTATATTCATGATATTTAGTATATGAATTAGTTTTTTCATCATAAATAGCATAAGAAATATTACCATCACTATCTTTTATTCCAACAAGTGTCAAATTAGCTTTTTCATTATAAAATGCTGGAACTTCTTCATCTCCTATTTTTATAGTAGTAGCTTCATATAAACTAGGCCCCTCTAAATTCTTATTATTTTTAACAATAGTATATTCTTTATTATTTATAGTAATCTTAATAGGATTTATATCCTCTACATTTACATTAACTACATAAGTTTTTTGACTACCAGATTCACTTGTTACAACAATATTTAAAGGATTATTTCCCTCACTAACCTCGAATTCTCCAATACCTTCAATACTTGCCTTAGAATCACTTTTTGAAGCATCTAATTTTACTTTATTTATATTAGAAGGAACAGTAACACTATATTCCAAAGTGTCTTTATTAAATTCTGGAGTAAGTTCATAACCATCTATACTAATTGATTTCAAATTATTATCAGTAGACTTTGGTTTTACTTCAGTTACAGTTACTCTCTTACTTAAAGATACATTTGAACTACTCCCATTTGCACTAGTAATATCTCCAGTTACCACAAATCCAATAGCTCCAATACTAGTAGCTTTACATGTAACAGTTAAAACTTTATTCGTATTTCCCCCATTACTCGTAGTATCAGCAAATTTTTGAGAACAACCACTAGTATTACCAGATGAATTAATGGAAATATTCCAAGCAGCAGTTTGTGAAAGTGTGACTTTGGCAGTTACAGTTGAACCAACTTCTACACTTGAAGGTACACTAATAGATGCACTTGCAGCAAATACAGAAGTTGGAAATAATAATGCTAAACATAAACCTATTTTTTTTAATACTTTCATATTACACCTCTATTATTGTTGTATTTTATTCCCCAAAAGATGTTGTCTTAATCTTAACAAATCTTTAGAAGATATTGAACTACCATCCATCAAAGCTCCAGCTTTAAAATTTGCTCCCGAAAGTTTAGAAGTTCCAATTAAATGTTGACGCATTTTAAGTAAATCAGCAGAATTAATAACTCCATCCCCATTTAAATCTCCTTTTATTACAATAGTATAAGTATCACTTCCAAAAGATAAAGTTGTTCCAGTAGTAACTTTTCCATTTGGTGAATTAATTGTTATTCCAACATTCTCAAATTTACTCAAAGCATCATCTACACTTTGTCCTTCATAAAAACCTGTAATAAGTCCATTATCTGATTTAAATCCTGCTTTATTTACATAATCATTTAAAGATAAATATTTAAAATTTGCAGCATTACTAGATTCACAATTGGTACATATATAACCACTTGCATATACAAGACCAGCCTTACTTGGATTAGATGCACTACTCTTAGCACCAATATTAAAGAAATTAAATAATCCTTTATAAGTTACACCTTCATATTCAAATTCTGCCCCACTCGTATTAGATCCTCCTCTTACACCAGATTCTTGTATTGCCAAAGATGCTAAATATATACTACTTACATTAGCAGTTTTTCCTGCTTCTACAAAAATACTAGCATAAGATTGATTATCTAAAAGTGAATATCCACTCATAAATGTATTTTTTAAAATACTATTTACTACAACTTCTGTACCATTACTTGAATAAGACAAATTTTCAAATTGTAAAATATATTTTTCATTCAAAAAATTACGAGGGTCTAAATAATAGCTTGTAGTTGCCTCATTCGGTAAAAACCAACCTGCTTCTGTTTGTGTATAACTAGAATCATACCACGCACTATTTCCGTTAATAGAAGAAACCATTTTTTCGTTAGCAACAGCTGTTTCAAAAGAACCAGCATCCATTGATTTAAATGTCCAATTTGGATGTTTTGTATGTAAGGCTCTTAAAGCTTGCTTATATGTTTCAGGAAATCCTTCCTTATTTAAAGAATCTTCAAAACTCCAATCAGTAACATTATATTGTTTATCAACAGTGGTTTTATTTCCCCCAGGTCTATCATATTTATCGGCCATTCCTGAAAAAACAGGAATACTAAATTCAAGTGGATTATTAAGAAGACCATTTTCAGAATAAGCTTTATAACTAGTAGCAGCTTCATTGGATGGTGCAGCAAGATTTGCCATATATTGATGATTATACATAGAATAATGTCCATTTTGATTAACATTAAATTTTTTCAAATAACTTGTGAATTGACCTTTACTAATATATCCATCAGCAATAAATTTAGCTCCACCAACTATAGCTTTTTTTGGTGAATTCCAAGGTCTATCATAAACATCATTGCCTAAATCAAAAGAAACATATCTTGAGCAAACATACCCATCTCTATCTTTATATCTAACACTTAACCAGCCTTCATCACAACCAGAACCACTTACTTTATCAGTTGAATTAATTGATATAATTGTATTCATACTTAAATATGTAATAACATTACTATATCCATTTTCTTTTATAGTAGTTGGTTTTGATCTAAAACTTACATCCCCACCTGTAATTTTGGCATTAGTACTAGCTTTAGTATCTATAGGAAAAGAAAAAATACTAGAAAAACCAATCAAAGAAGCTAAACAAATATTAGTAATTTTTTTATTTTTCATTATTACCTCAACTCCTAATTATTATCAATTATATCACTAAATTAACTTTTATTAAATACTAAATATGTAAATTGTTTAAATTTTTATGTAAAGCATTTGCGTACTTGTAACAAACAATAATTATAGTATATAATAATATAATAGCGAAAGGATAGAAAAATGAAAATATTATTCAAAAAGATTAAAAATTCTAATAAAGTAACTTTAGTATTTTATTTAATATCTTTAATTGCATATATAATTGGATATATTTTTATATTCAAGTCATTATTATCTTTAGTAGGTATTGAAACTACAATAAGAGTTATAGTACTAATAGTATTATTTTTATGGTTACTATTTTATTTCTTATTTGGCCTTACATCTATGATAATAAAAAAATATAAAAAATTTATAATATTAACAATTATTAATATTTTATTAATTTTCATTATGTTTTTTACTTCAATTATCATAAATAAAATTTATAATAATATCAGTTTAATATCAAATCAAGATTACACAACATATACTACTAATTTAATAGCTCTTAAAGATAATAATTTGAAAAATGATAGTGTACTTGGAATGATTAATAATAAAGAAGATATTGAAGGCTACATACTAGCTAATACCATGAAAAATAAAGAAAATATAAATCAAGAAGTAAAATATTATGATGATTATTATGAAATGCTTAATGATTTATATACAAAAAAAATAGATGCTATTTTTGTTTCAAGTAATTATGGAATTTTATTTAGTGGTGAAGAGGCTTACCAAAATATCGTAAATGATACTAAAATATTATTTACTTACAGTGAAAAATTAAGAACAAATAATATGACTAATACTAATAAGAAATTAACTGATCCCTTTACTATTTTAATAATGGGTGTTGATTCAGAGGTTAATGGTTTAAATAATAATGCGGCTTTTAATGGTGATACATTAATGTTAATAACATTTAATCCTAAGAATTTAAGTGCTACAATATTTAGTATTCCAAGAGATACCTATGTTCCAATCAGTTGTAATAATAATAGATATAATAAAATTAATTCATCAGCTGCTTATGGAACAGAATGTGTTATAAATACTGTTAAAAATTTAGTTGATGTTAATATTGATTATTATGCCAAAATTAATTTTAATGGAGTTATTGATCTTGTAAATGCTGTTGGAGGCATTGATGTAGATGTAGAAGAACCAAATTATAGTGTTTATGTTTCCAATTATGGTAAAGGCAACCTATGTGAAAGTAATTCATTAAGAGAAATGAACAACTTAGTTTGTATGAATACAGGGTGGCAACATTTAAATGGAGAACAAGCTCTTGCTTATGCTAGAAATAGACATGGTTTTTTAGAAAGTGATCTAGCTAGAAATAGACATCAACAACAAATAGTTGAAGCGTTAGCTAAAAAAATGGTTAAATTAAATAATTTCAATGATTTTGAAAAATTACTTAATACAATAAGTAAAAATATAATAACAAACTTATCAACAAATCAATTATTATCTTTTTACCAAACTCTTAAAGATATGTTAATTAAAGGGATAAAAGAAAATGAATTTATAAATATTCAAAAAACTTATTTGGAAGTTTATAATCTACCAGTTAATATTGGAGGAATGACACTTTCTGCTTTAGGCTATTATGATAATAGTTTAGAAGAAATAAAAAAAGCCTTAAAAGTTAATCTAGGTCTTATAGACGAAGAAATGATTAAAACCTTTAATTATGATTACAATGAAGAATATACATCACCTATTATAGGTAAAGGGATTACCCAAAATAAAACAAATATTGAAGTTTTACCAAATTTTGTTGGAAGCAGTGTATCATCCGTTGAAGAATGGACAAGTAATAGAGGTATTACTCTTTATAAAGAATTCTTAGGTTGCACCGAAAATACTCCAGGAGTTATAGGTAGACAAAGTGTATATGCTGGAACTAATGTAAATAATATTACTAGTTTAACAATTTATATAAATGGATCTTGTGATATAAATCCTAGTCCTAATAATATCATAGATAACACTGACCAAACAAATGATAACAATAAAGAGGATGATATTAATATCCCAGGAATACCAAATAATGATGATAATAATAATAATAATCAAATAAATAATAATGATGATATTACAAACGTCATTCCTGGACTAGATGATTTACCTACAAATAGAGAGGATGATAATATAAATGAACCTGAAAGTGAATAACTCTCAGGTTTTTTTAATTATTTATTTGGTGATTGAGTAGAAGTATAAGTTACCTTATACAACCGATAAATTCAACTATTATAATCTATCTTCTCTTAAGTTAATGACATTGGAGTGTGTCCTAAATTTTGTGTAAATGGAAACTTTCCACGATAGAAGCAAGGATTACTAGAGTTAACAAAATTAGTGTAGTCTCCATGCCATCCTTGTGTTT
>CAOJUX010000006.1 GCA_948444795.1 uncultured Erysipelotrichaceae bacterium
TTCAATGTTATTCCTTCTGAATATTAATTTTTATTATTTTTATGCGGTTGCCCTAAGGTTTGATTTATTTGGAAAAGAAATTTGAGCACGTTGAAAAGACTTATACATTTTTACGTGGATATCTTGAAAGTAAAGGATTTGAAAACTCATTAAAAGCTTTGCCTTTTGCAAGAAAGGCACATGAAGGAGTATTCAGAAAAGGAGGAGATCCATATATTATTCATCCTTTATCTGTTGCACAATATTTGATAAATATTGGCCTTGATAGTGATTATTTTATAGCTCCTAGTTTGCTCCATGATGTTCCTGAAGATGTTCCTGATATTACGGTAAATGATTTGCCCGTTGACAATGAAGTTAAAAGATTAGTTGATGTTTTATCTTTTAAAAAATATCAATTTTTAGAAAAAAGACAAGCGCTACAATTGTATTATTTAGCACTAGGTAAAGAGGTGCTGGTTTAATTAAGTTGTCAGATTGTTATCATAATTTAAGTACGATGAGTGATGCTTTTACTTTAGAAAAACAATTTGAATATGTAATTGAAAAAGAGGATTTTGTTTATCCTCTGATGAAAGATTTAAAAGATTTATGCTCGATAAATCGACGTGCTTTATGCACTTTAAAAACTAATATTGAGAATATAATAAATGTTTATGAAGGGCTTCATAGAAATGATATTGCTACTTTAAGAAAGAAGATGAAATAAAATTCTTCTTTTTTAAAGCAATATTTCAACATTATCTCCTTGTTTTAAGTCTAAAGAATTGGCATCATCTCTGTCAATTTGAAACTCTAAAACTCCATTTTCTGTTATTTTAACATGGGCAAAGATAATTGCTTTTTTTGATGTGTTTACTAACACTTTAATAATATCTTTATCTTTTATATTATAAATTTTAGCAAAATCATAATTCATATGAATATGAAATTCTTGACATATACAACAAGATTTTAAAGTAACCTTTCCTTTTTTGGTAGTAAGGGTAATATTTTCACTATACTCTAGTTCTCCACTTCTTCTAGTTGGTGGATTTATACCTAAAATATAAGCATCACTTCTTAAAATCTCAACTTGATTATAATCTCTTAAAGGGCCAATTACTCTGACATTATCTATTTTACTTTTTTCTGTTTCTATAGTAACAGTCATATTAGAAGCAAATTCTCTTTTTTGCGATAAATCATTTCGTTTAGTAATTTCTATATCAAATAATTTATCATATATTTCTTTTGTTAAATGAACATGCCTATTACTGATTCCAACTGGTATTTTCATTTTATTCTTTCTATATCAATTATTTTCATATCGTCAAAGTTAACTTTTATTAAATCAATATCTTTAGTTATACCATCAAAAATAGCTTTGTCTTTATATTCTAAAATTAGTTCATCATTTAAGTTAAAGCTGGCATGACACCAATTTAAAAATAATGATAATAATGCTATATTATGACTTATAACGACTATATTTTCATAGTCAGTTTTTAATATATCTTTGATAGAACGGGTGATACGTTTTTTAACAATTTCAATAGACTCTCCTTTTTCAAGTTTGTAAGTAAAATCATGTTCTTGCATCCCTTTTAAATAACGATATTCATTAGAACATAACTCTCCTATTTTTCTTTCTCCTAAATCTTTATCTAAAATTATATCTAAATCGTTTTTTTCACTTATATATTTGCTAGTATTTATAGCACTTTCCTCACTTGATGAATAAATAACTTCTGTATCTTTAAAAATATCCAAATTAGATATTTTTAAAGCTTCTTCTTCGCCTTTTATACTTAAAGGCTTATTTTCTCTTACATAATCAAAAGCTACATCTTTGTCATAAATAATATTTGATTTGCTTAATAAATTGTTACTTATAAAATATATAGTTTTCATTTAAAATATCCTTCCTAAAATTCCATATGATAAGATTAACATTATAATACCTGCTAGGACAAGTCCTAAAATTACTGCTAGAAGAGATTTTTTCTTATCCATATCTAAAAGGGCAGCTATTAAAGAGCCCGTCCATGCGCCAGTTCCTGGTAAAGGAATTCCTACAAATAGAAAAAGTCCTAAATATTTTAAATTTTCGATTTTTTCTTTTTTTGAATTAGCTTTTTCTTCACACCAAGTTACTATTTTTCCCAAATGTTTTAATTTTTTCATCTTACGAAATAGAGGGTTTATAAACCATAAAATAAATGGGATTGGAAGTATATTTCCAATAAAGCAAATAATAAAACTTGGTATCATTGGAAGGCCAAGTAAACTGGCAGCAATGAGTCCTCCTCTTAATTCTAGGATAGGAATCATAGATAAAATAAAAATAACTGTGTATTTACCTAAAAATCCCGTAGCACTAGCTCCAAATAAACCAACCATAAAATTAGTAATTTTTTCTGTCATAATATATCCTCCATTATATATTATTCTACCATATTATTAAAAGAAGAGAAAGATAAAGAAAAAAGACAAACAATCGTCTTTTTTCCAAGTGTGAGTTTATAGTTTATATGTTATTTTTTTGTATAGAGTCATCGTATTATAAAATTAATTTTTATCATTTATCACCAACCTTTATAAATAGATATTAACATAGTTATATGAACTATGAGTGAAGTTTTGGTGAAACATTTTTTCTAATTTGAAAGTAGAATATTGCTCCTTTATTTTTTTTAGATTTAACACCGTATTTAAAATTATGGACTTCTAAAATATTTCTTACTATAGATAAACCTATTCCACTTCCTACCACATTCCTTTGATGATTTTTATCATTTTTATAGTATCTGTCCCAAATATAAGGCATATCACTTTCTTTAATACCACTTCCTGTATCTATTATTTCTACTAAATAAAACTCTTTTTGATCTGTTACTTTTATAGTAACTTTTTTATCTTTACCTGTATAATTTATGGCATTGTTTAAAAGATTATAAATAACTTGATTCATTTTATTTTTATCTGCCAAAACAAAAGTATTTTCTGGAACATCAACTATAAATTTATAATTTTCTAATTCTTTTATAATATCATATTTTGATATAATCAAATCTATTTCCTCTTTTAAGTTATATTTTTCTATACATAAATTATTTTGTTTATTTTCTAATTTTGATAATTCTAATAAGTCATTAACAAGAATTGTTAATCTATCGGTTTCATCTATTATAATGTTTAAATCTTTTTGTCTTTTTTCTTTATCTTTATAAGATATATCTCTTACCATTTCAGCATAGGCTTTAATCATTGTTAGGGGAGTTTTCAAATCATGGGATACATTAGCAAGTAAATCTCTTCTTAACTTATCTATTTTAGATATATCTAAGCATGCATTATTTAAAGTATTTGATAGTTCATCTATTTCTAAAGTACCATTACCATGAAATACTACATCATAATTTCCTTTTCCCATTTCTCTTGCTTTTTTAGTTATTTCTGTTATTGGTTTGGTTATTTTTTTAGATAAAAAATAAGCTATTAAACAAGAAAATAATAAAACTATAAACATTATATAAATTAATTGACTTTTTAATACAATACTAGTAGAATCTAAATTCTCTAAAGTACTATATAAAAATATATAACCATAATCTTTTTTTATACTATATAAATAAGCTTTTGTTTTACTTTGAGGATTAATAAGTTTGATACCATTTACTAAATTTTCATTATTTTTTAAATTATTTTTTATTTCATTTATATTTTTTATGTTATGATCAAGACCACATCCAACTTGTTTAGTATTATAGGATTTAATAATTCCAAAAAAATCTTCATATGTAATGCAAATACTGTTTTCATATGCTATATTAAGTAATAAATTATCTAATTCTCCACTTTCTTTTTCTTCTATTATAGGAATTATATTCTTAATTTTTTTCATCTGATAATGTTCATAACTAAATTCTAAAAAGAGAATTTCAAATATCCATAAAAATAAAACTATTGCTAAACTAAATAATATTAAATAGATAAGAGTTTTTATATTTAAACTATTTTTTTTTGATTTTAATTCATTTAATCTATTCTTTATATTCAAATTTATATCCAACCTTCCTAATAGTTTTTATAAAATCTCTATATTTTCCTAAATTATTTCTTAAAGTCTTTATATGTGTGTCTAAAGTTCTATCATCACCATAAAAATCATACCCCCATATTGATTCTATAAGCTTCTCTCTTGATAAAGCTATATTTTTATTTTGGACTAAAAAGAGAAGTAAATCATATTCTTTTGGTGTTAGCATAATTAAATTATCATCAACATAAACTTCGTGTGCTGATTTATCTATTTTTAGACCAGCAAAATTATAATAATCATTCTTTTTAGCATTTCTTTTAGTAACAGCTTTAATTCTAGCTATTAATTCTCTTGGTGAAAATGGTTTTGTTACATAATCATCAACTCCTATATCAAAACAGGTAAGTTTATCAAATTCTTCACTTCTTGCTGATAACATAATAAATGGTACATTACTAAACTTACGGATTTCTTTTACAGCTTGATATCCATCTATTTTAGGCATCATTATATCCATTATTATTAAATCAAGCTCATTTTCACTAGCTATTTTTATAGCTTCTTCACCATTTTCAGCTTCTAAATAATCCATATGTTCTATTTTTAAATATTCTTTGATAACATCCCTAATTAGTTTTTCATCATCAACAATTAAAACTTTCATTAAAACACCTCTTATAAAATTATATAATATTATTGTGAAATTGGTATGAAAAAGAGATAAAGTTTAATTATCTCTTAAGTTACAATTAAAGTGAGTACATACTTTATTTATAATATCATTAAAAACTTCCATAACTTCTTTTTGTTCAAGTGTTCTTGTATTTTCTTTAAATATTAATTTATAAGCAATTGATTTTTTGGTATCACTATAGTTTTCATATATATCAAATACTTCTATACTATCTAGTATTCTTTTTCCATTTTTCTTAATTACATTTTTTATACTTTCGCTATCTATATCTTTATCTACAATAAATGCTACATCTTTTTCTATTTCAGGATATTTACTACTTTCCTTATATTTAATTGGCTTAATAATTAATTTATCTAATTCAGTTACTGATAATTCGCACACATATATTTCATCTTTTTTAATACTTGGATGCACTCTACCTAGAACTCCTATTCTTTTTTTGTCTATATAAATTCCAGCGCTGATTCCAGGATGGATAGAAGGAATTTCTTCTTTTACAAAAGAATATCGATTTTTAAATCCTAAGTAATCTAATAAATTTTCTATTATACCTTTTAATACATAAAAATCTGCTTTTAAAGTTGTACCTTGCCAATTATTTGTTGTGTAAGCTCCTTTTATTAAAATAGATGCTTTTATCTCTTCATTATAATTTTTATTATATACTTTACTTATTTCATAGATTAAGATATCTTTTACATTACGAGCTTTGTTATAATCATAAACATTTAATAAAGATGGCAAGATAGATGTTCTTATTACAGATTTATCTATACTCATCGGATTTGGTAAGACTAAGTTATCTTTATCTTCATATTTAAATAAAGCTGCCATCTTTGGACTTGTTAAAGTATAAGTTTTTGTTTCATTCAAAGATAAAGAACGTAATCTTTTAGATATTTGTTTACATATTTTTACTTCTCCTTTATATTCTCCTTTACGAAGAGGAGATATAGGAAAGGTATTTTTTAGATTATGATAACCATAAAGTCTACCTATTTCTTCTGCTATATCATTGATATTAGGATCAATATCAAGTCTTCTATTTGGTATGGCTACAGTAAATTTTTTATCGTATTTATAGTCAAAATCTAAACGTTCTAGTTCAGTTTTAATATCTTCGTCATTTAAATTTATACCTAATATTTTATTAATATCTTCTGTTTTAAATTCTACTATTTTGGGAGTTTTATTGACATTATCATGTTTAACTATTCCAGATAAAATTTTTCCATCTGCATATTTCTCAAGTAAACTACAAGCTCTATTTATAGCAAATTCTGTATATTCGTAAGATAATCCTTTTCCATACCTTATTGATGCTTCACTTCTTAAATTTAATCTTGAAGCAGTATTTCTAATATTAGATGATGAAAATATCGCACTTTCAATAAAAATATTTTTTGTCTCTTCATCTACTTCAGTGTTTAATCCACCCATAACCCCTGCAAGACATACAGCTTTTTCTTTATCACATATGACAATATCAGTGTTTTTTAAAATTCTTTTAGTATTATCTAGAGTAATTATTTCTTCATTTTCTGTAGCATTTCTAACAATTATATCAGTTCCTAATTTATCAGCATCAAAGAAATGTAAAGGTTGCCCAAATTCTAACATTACATAGTTTGATATATCAACAACGTTATTGATTGGACGCATTCCAGCTTTTATTAAACGTTTTTTAATAAATTCTGGTGATTCTTTAATAGTAACATCTTTTACTACTTTTCCTAAGTAATAACTACATTTATCAGTTTTAACATCTATGTTCATTTTTATTTTTTCTGGTATTTCTTTATAAGTTATTTCGGGAAGATGAACTTTTTTATTTATTATACATCCTATTTCATAAGCAAAACCAATATGGTAATAACAATCATTATTGCGATGTTTATGAATATCAAGTTCATATAAAATATCATCTAATCCTAGATAGTTATTAGCATCTGTTCCAATTGGTATTTCATCTTCTACTTCATGAATACCTTTATTATAATTTTCTTCTGTTTTTTCCTCTACTCCCAGTTCAAATAAAGCACAAATCATACCATTTGATTCTACCCCTCTTATCTTGCCTTTTTTTATTTCAAAATCTCCAGGAAGAATACAACCAGGTTTTGCTACAATTACTTTTAAATCTTTTTTTACATTTGGTGCCCCACAAACAATCTGAGTTATTTCATCTTTTAAATCTACCATACAAATATTTAAATGATCAGAGTCTGGATGTTTTTTTATTTCTTTAATTTGACCTATAACTAAGTTGTCAATATGATAGTCAACAACTTTTTCTATATTTATTCCTGATGATGTTATTTTTTCAGCTAGTTTTTGAGGGTCTTCATTTTCTAAATTTATATAATCTTTTACCCAATTAAGACTTATCATATTAGTTTTTCTCCCTTCTATCAAATATATTAGTTTCTCTTAAATCTGTTTGATAAAATGTTCTTATGTCATTAATGTTATATTTTAACATTGCTAGTCTTTCTGCTCCAAAACCGAAGGCAAATCCAGTCCAAATAGAAGGATCATATCCACAATTAGATAGAACATTTGGATGAACTATTCCAGCTCCTGCTACTGTTATAAAGCCAGTGTTTTTACAAATATTGCATCCTTTACCTTTGCAGTTAAAACATGTAATATCCACCTCTACTGATGGTTCTGTAAATTGATAATAGCTTGGTCTAAAACGAGTTTCACAAGTTTCTCCAAAAAGATGTTTAAATATTATATCTATTGTTCCTTTTAAATCAGATAAACTAACATTTTTATCTACTAATAACC
The DNA here is from genome assembly GCA_948444795.1 of uncultured Erysipelotrichaceae bacterium. Classification (GTDB taxonomy): domain Bacteria; phylum Bacillota_I; class Bacilli_A; order RF39; family UBA660; genus MGBC108787. Next base: position 7,515 of record CAOJUX010000006.1, read on the forward strand.
CTTCTATTTGCATAAATTGATGGGAATGAGTAGCATCATCTTCATCTCTTCTATAAGTTTTACCAGGGCATATTATTCTAACTGGACTATTTCCACCAGCTTTTATCATTGTTCTTACTTGAACTGGACTAGTTTGGCTTCTTAATAAAATCTCATTATCTTTTATATAAAAAGTGTCTTGAGCATCACGAGCAGGGTGATCTTTAGGAATATTTAATAGCTCAAAATTATAATGATCTTCTTCTACTTCTGGTCCATCCACAACATCAAAACCTAGTGACATACAAACTTCTTCTACTTCTTCTACTAATTTTTCTAAGATATTAGCAGAACCATTTGTAATCTTAGTAGCAGGAAGAGTAATATCTATACTTTCTTTAGTTAATTTATCATTTAATTCCTTTTCTTCATAAAATTTGATTTTATCTTCTAAAATTTTAATAATTCCCTTCTTTAATTCATTTAATTTCATACCAAATTCTTTTTTTTCAGCCCCTTCAAGGCCTCTTAATTTGTTATTAAAGTCATTTATTATTCCTTTTTTTCCTAAATACTTTGTTTTAATATCTAATACTTCTTGTAAATTTTTAGAATTTTCTAGTAACTCTTGTACTTTTTGTTTTATTTTTTCCATAATCTTTCCTCCATATAAAAACGTCCCTTAAAAAAGGGACGAGATATTACCCGCGGTACCACCCAAATTCTAGTTTCCTAGCACTTATTTAGATATAACGCATACTTTACGGATAAGCTCCAATATTTGAATTTCTTTATATTATTTATCTTTAAGTAATTCCAGCTACATACTTAATCTCTTTTTAAGAATTAATATAAATACTTAAGAATATTTTCACTGCTTAACTATTTAATATTATATCATATTTTTTCATTATTTCAATTTATTTATAGTATCTAAATAATATGTATCATCAACTTTTTTAAATGTATATTCATAACTGTTTAATTTTTTCTTGTTAGATTCAAAATCATTATCTTTATCTGTGCTATTAGTTACTACTGGTTCATATAAATTATCAAAAGTGTAAAAACTTGATTCATTTTTATTATATATAGCAGCAGTAGTTATTATATATAATTTATTTCCTTCTTCATACATATCACTTATATGTTCAATTATCTCTTTATTATTAGTATTACATTTATTATTATCAGCAACATACTTATCTTTATCTTCATTATAAATAAAGTTTAAACATCCATATTCAAAATTACTTGCCTTATAAGTAGAAGTACCTCCAAATAAATCTTCATAAGCATTTTTTAAATCTTTCCCACTTACTGTTACATTAACAGAATTAGTTTTAATATTTTTATCATCAACTTGTTTTAAAGCTAGATTTAAAAGATATGAATTTTTAACGTTTTTAATACTATGATCAGAAGTATATAAGTAATATGAGCTTACATTATCAGCATTAATGTTTAGTTTAGCATTATCAAGTAAGTATCCTAAATTTTCTATGTACCAATCTTTATCTTTAATTATTTCTTCTTCTTTTTGATCATCATTATTAACTTGTATTACATTTTGACATGTACCATTTTTTTCACATTCACTTTTCATAAAATTAAAATATTTAACATCATAAAGACAATATCCAAAATATAATACTAAACCAAAAAGTACTAATATTATAATATCTCTTTTAAAAATGATAAAGTTTTTATTTTTTATTAATCTTTTTTCTTCTCTTCTAATAGCATTTTCTATTTCAATATTAATATTATCTTTTATTTCTGTTTCTAGATTTTCTTTAAGATTTTTAGTAGCTTCTTTTATTGTTCCTTTTACTTCTTTATTTAAATCATTTAAAACTTTACTTTTTACTTCTTTTAAAATATCTTTAGATAGTTCTTCTTCAGTATTTATTATTTTTTTTGCCATAATAATCGCCCTCTTTAGCTTTATATTATAGCACAATATTAATAAATTTAAACAAATTTACTAAAATGTGACAAATATTTTACGTAAATATTACTTTCCTTATTTATCTAAATTATTTTTGGTTATACAAAATACAGCATATAAGGGAACTGATTTTATATTATTTTTAAAACCAAAATTTCTTTCAGATATTCTAATAGAAAAATCAGGATTATACTTTTTTATATAATTATTTAAACTCCTTGATTTAACATGAGTACTAGATTTAACTTCTACTGGTATTATTTGACCATTTTCAGATTGTAATATAAAATCTACCTCACTTTCATACTCATTAGTCCAATAATTTAAATTTAATCCATTATATTTCAAAGAACTAGCTACATAATTTTCTGTAAGAATTCCAATCATATTTTTATTTGCTGCTTCTCTATTTCTAATTAAATAAATAGGAAATTCACTTAAGTTTGTTAATAAACCTACATCATTCATATATAATTTAAAAGAATCTACATCTTCATACATTTTTAATGGGACTCCAATTTTTGTTTTAACACATTCATTTACAATTCCAACATTTACTAACCAGTTTATTGAATCACCAAATATATTACTTGTTCCACCTTTTTGAATTAGCTTATATTGAAACTTTTTATTATCTTTAGCAAGCTGTATAGGGATTGAATCAAATGTTTTTAGAATTTTATTTGCTGTATTTAAACTTTCACAATATTTTGTTATATCATTTTTATAGGAATCTATAATATCTTTTTGGTAATCTATTGCACTTATAACTGATTTAGTACTTATATATTCTTTTACTACTTCTGGCATACCTCCTATAGTTATATAATCATAATATAACTCTAAGGCTTTTTGGTGTATTTCTTCTAGTAATGCAGTATTTGTATTATAACTATTTTTTATTTTTTCTATTAATAAGTCATGACCACTATTAATAATAAATTCTTCAAAAGACATAGGATAAATGGTTAAAAAATCTACTTTTCCTACTGGAAATGAAAAATCTTTTTTGTTAATATGAACTCCTAATAATGATCCAGCTCCTATAATATGATATTCAGGTGCTTCTTCATAAAAATATTTTAAAGATGTTAATGCTCTTGTGTTTTTCTGAATTTCGTCAAAAAAAATTAAAGTATTATTCTTATCAATTTTTTTATTAAAAACTATTTCTAAATTTTTTATAATGTATTCTGGTGTAATATTATCTTTTATTATATTATTAACAATGTTATTTGTTTCAAAATTTATATATATAGTATCTTGAAAATATTTTTGACCAAATTCTTTTACTAAATATGTTTTGCCTACTTTTCTTGCCCCATATAAAAGTAATGGTTTTCTATTTTTACTGTTTTTCCAAGCCACTAAATCTTTCATTGCATTTCTTTGCATATGTATCACCAACTATTCATAGTATATTATATAACTCAAAAAAATCATAAAATAATTGATTTTTTTGGAGTTATAAATTTTTGCGTGTTTTTAAGTCAAAAAAAATCAATTAAAAGTTCAAATAATATTAATTAAAATCATATTAGGAGTTTTATTATATCCTTGTAAAATTATGAAGGCATTTTTTTAGTTTTTTGAAATATACTAAAAATATGACAGAGTCTAAATTTATAGGAATACAAGAAAGAAAACTGTGGTATAATATACCTATAAAAAATCAATAATAAAGGATTTCTTTCTATTTATGCTATCACAAATTTTAAGTATTTATTCAAAAATTGATTCACAATTAAAAAGACAAAGAATTTTATCTTTGTCTTTTTAATTGTTATTTTGTTTTAAAGTTAAAATTAATGGTTTATGATTTTTATCAGCTCTGTTTCTATAAAATCTTTTATTTTTTCTTACTTCTTCAAACAATGAAATTACAAATTTAGTTTTATTTTTTGTTTTTTCAACTTTCTTTAAGTATTGATCGCCAATTGTATAATTCTCCTGTAAATAACATTCTCTTGCCAAAACTAGAGTTGCAATTGCTTTTTGTTCATCATTTAATTCCAAACTTGCACAAGCTTCATCAATATTCATACCAGAAAGTATTAATTCTGCTAATTCATGCATACTTTCAATTCCATAATAATTTTCAGTATCATTACTAAAATCTTCAGTTGACATTTTAACTCTTGGTTTTTTATCTTCTGGATCTATTAAATCTCTTAAAGATGCAATTAAATCAGTAAAGTCTAAATCAGATTGTTCTTCTTTTGCAAGTTCAGTTGCAATTGTCAAATAATCTATTGCTGTATCTTTATCAAATTTTTTCATATAAGCGAGTCCTAATTTAGCATATACCCAAGCTTTAGGTTCTCCAAATTCTAATAATTTTCTATATGATTCTATACAATCATCATATTCACCTCTACTATAAGCACTATTACCTTCTTTTGCTGTTTTCGAAAAATCAAAATATTTCATAAATATAAGGTTTAAATCTTAAAACTACCTGTCTATTTGAATCAGATCCAATACTAAATGATACAACACTAGGAATATCTTTTACTATATTATGTATTCCTTTTCTTCTACTTGCATCCATTGGCCTTAGCAATACAATGCCTTTTTCATATAACTCATCTAATTTACTATTAATAAATTCAGAATCATCATAATCTGTTTTTATCGGTTCTAAGACTTCTTTTTTTGGAGTCGCATGAATAGCAATAGCTTCTATTGTATGTTCTTCTTCAATATTAACCTCTTCTTCATCAGTATAAATAGATGTATCTAAGATTAGAGGTTCAACAGGTGTTGCAAATATTTGCTCTTTAATAGGCATTTGCATTGTTGGTTCTTGTTCTACTATTTTTATAGAAGCATCTATTTTATCCAAAACCTCATTATTTCTTTTATAATTTAACATTTTTTCTGTATTATTTAATACTTGTTCTAAACCATCAGTAAGAATACAAGCTTGTCCTAGTTTATTTGCATTTGCAATAATATCTAAATATATTCTTGCTTCAGCAAGTTTATTTTGAGCAAGTGTTTCATAAAAATTTTGAATATATTTTGAAATATCAAAAGTAAAATTTTCTCTTGCTATATAAGTTAAAGCTATCATTGGTTTTGAAAAAGCTAAATCTTGTTCTATTAAACTTACTTTAATTAAATCAATAATTAAAAATTCATATTCAATTTTATTAATATTATTTAAATAACCTCGTAATGATTTAAATGAATTATCAAAATCATTTTGCATTAAATAACCAATAATTGTAGCAAAAGTTATGTTGCTATCTATGGGTACAGGATTTGTTTTTTGAACTACTTTTTCTATAGTAGGTATTACTTCTTTTTTTACAGATTCTATTATTGGTTGTTCATTTAATTTATTAGTCTTTGTTTTAAATAACTCTGTTATGTCTGTAAGCAAAATAAATATTGCATTATCATTTGAATCTATATTATTTTTTTCAATATATTCTCTACTTAAAGATAAAGCTAGTTCAAAATTTTTACCATTAATTGCTTCAAACAACTTGTTAGTAGATACTATTTCTTTTTCAGGAATTATTCCTGTCTCTTTAAACTTAGATATTTCTTTTACTAAAAATAATATACATTCATCAGCAGTGCTTAAATGATGATTTTTCTGTACTTCTTCTAAACAAGATATAATTTCATCATATTTCTTTTGTATAGCTAAATTAATAATATTACTTTTTAAATTAATTTGCATTTCTATTGCCTGCGACAGAAGTGTTTTAACAATAATATCTTGAACACTTATTCTTCCTTTTTGTTTAATTAATTCGTCAAGTTGTTTAGAAGCCAAATTAAACCTTTGATTAAATGCAGAAATCCTAACTTTATTTTGAGAATAAGGATCTTCAAATCTTTTATCATCAAAATCAATTCTAATATCTTCATATTTTAAATATTTAGCATATTCTTTATGTTTTTTAGGAAGTTTTGTTATCATACTAAGTAAATATAAATAGAAATTGCTATCATTATTATAATATTTATTTTCAGAATAATAAAAATGTTCATAATATTCAAATGCATTTTTATAATTTCTATTTTGTATACTTCTTAAAAATAATTGGAAACAAGCTCCCTTATGATTTGGATTTAACTCAAAACATTTAAGAAAACATGTAGTTGCTTTGTCATATTCCTTTGAAGCAATAAGTTGCTTTCCATAATAAAATAAATTATCTATAGATAAAAAAGAATAATATCCTCTTCTTACTCTTTCAAGAACTCCATCGTTTATTAAATCTGTTAAATCTTTTCCATTAAACCCATAACTATTTAATTCTTTTGTAGTTAGTTCTTTATTCTCAATTAATCCATTGTACATTTTATTTAAATTTTCCTCGTTAATCATTTTCCAATTCCTCCTTGCTTTCTTTAAAGTAAAATTTTTACTTAAAGACATAACTTCCCAGTCAAATTTTTCGAATAATAAGACAGGTACATTGTTAAAATAAATCATAATCATTTGTAACATTTTCTATTATTTTTCTTAAAAGTTACTTAATATAATTGCCAATCTTAACCTTCTTCGGCAAATTTCTTAAAGTGTTAAACTTGAAGAAAGATATTAATTTTTATATAAATAATTATTTTATAATGCTATTCTACAAAAATATTTTATACAAATATTGTAAGTAATTAAAAAAAGTGATATTATAATACCACTTATTAGTTAAATAAATCTCAAAGTTTAACACTTTAAGAATTAAAAAGCACTAGTTCATTTAAAACTGTGCTTATAGTTTGCAATTTTTAAATTTTTCTTGAAAGATCTTTTCCCTCTTTAAAGTTGCAATTTGATAAACAATTAAAATTTGGGAAAGTACATCTAGCTCCATGAGAATATTTTTCAATATCTTGAGCAAGTGGACTATTTTGATCTTTTAATGCTTTTTGATACTTTAGTAAAGTTTCTCTAGTTTGCATCATAATTTCAAGTTGAGCTGCAGTGCATAATCTTTCTTTACATTTCAAAATAAAATCTTCATATTTTCCAACTTCATTTATTTTAACTAATTCTCCTTGTGGATTTATACCTTTTACTATTTGCATGTCAGAAAGCCATTCATCAACTAATATTCTGTCATCTTCTATAATTGGTGGTATAAAATATTGTTTTTCTTGATTTAGTTCCATTTGATAATCTAAAGTTCTATGTCTATGTGCTTGAGCAAACTCTGCAAATGAACCCATATAATTTGTTGAATAAACAGTCCCAAAATATTCTTTCTTATTATCTAGATTTTTGCCAAATATAGATAGTTTTCTTTCCTTTTCATTTTTCATTAATCCTTCAACTAACACATTTCTATCAGAAAGTTGATTTATAAATTCATTCATATAACTAGCTAACTTTGTTTCAAAATAATCATTTTGATTATGATTTCTAATATATTCTTCCATCCATGATGCAATATAATTTATTTGTCTTAAAGAAGTTGAATAAATTAATGTTGTAGGCATAAATACTGTAACTAAATATCTAGCATTTTCTTGAGCTAATTTTTGTATTTTAACATCATTATAAACATTACCATATTTTTCTTTTATCTTTATTTTAAATATGTCTATCCATTTATTATAAAGTCTTTCTTCTTCAAATGTTATTATAGATCCTTCTTGCCTAACAACAGGAGTATATCTTGCTGATTTTTCACTTGTTGTATATTGATGTTCATTATTTAATACCATAGCAAGTATTTTGGGTACATTTTGTAAATTTAAATTTAAAGTTATATGATCATACACACTATGATGTCCGTTGTTTAATGTCATATTAACTCTTTTCATCGTTTTTTCTACAGGTTCATTAACTATATGATTGAATCCTTCCTTGTCATAACAAACTCCTGCAATTTTACCACATAATTTGATAGCTTCTTCTTGATTAAAAGAGCCATTTTCTTTTAAAAATTGATTTGGTAAAATATCAATTTTTACACTGCTTTTTTCCATAAAAACCTCCATACTATTTTGACCTTTTTAATTCTTTAACAATTGTTATTGGTAAAACAGAGAAGATAATATCTTTATTTTCTTAAAGCTATTTACTATAAGTTTTTTTTATTAATTTTTAGCCTTTTTATATAAAAATTCTAGTGACATTTTTATTTTGTAATGCTATACTATACTTAGTTATTGGGATAGTTTATGTCTGAAAGTAAATAGCTTTGAGATTATAAATTATAGTTACTTAAATTAAAAATATAAAGAAAAAAAGACCATAAAATATAATATAATCTATTAATGGTCTTTATAAATATAATGGTTTTAATTGATTCATCATTAAGACTTTATTTTCATAACTTGGATGAACATATCTTTCTAATGTTATTTTTACACTAGAGTGTCCTAATATTTCACTTAAAGTTTTTGGATCACAACCATTTTCAATACATCTTGTGGCAAAAGTATGACGAAGAGCATGAAAATTATATATTCCTAAATCAAGATTTAAAAGTATTTGTTTATATCTATTAAAATAAGTTCTTGGTTCAATATATTTTTCAGTTCCAGATAATAAAAAATCATTAGGATTTGTATTTTCATTAAGTTTATTCAATTATAGGAATTAAAAAATTAGGAATTGGTATTTCTCTTATTGATGATAAAGATTTTGGTTCATCTATTATAACTATTGTTTTCTTTTTTATATTATCATCAGGATTTTTAATTCTTATTAATGTCTTTTTAACTTTTAATTTTTTATTTTCTAAATCAATATTTTTCCATTGTAAAGCACATAACTCACCTATTCTTAAACCAGTATAAAGACAAAAATAAATGCCAAAATCTTTTTGATTCAAATTTTTAAGTATCTCTTTCTCAAGTTTTTCTTGATCATATTTAGTTAAAATTTGAATGTCTTTTTTTGGTACTTTTGGCATAGAAATTTTTATATTAATATTGCCATATTTTAATATTTGTTGCAAAATTATCAAAATATCTTTAACTGTTTTTTCAGTTAAGCCCTCATTTAATAAACCAGAAGTAAATTTATTAATGAGTTCTAAAGATAATGTTTTTTTCTTAATTCCTGCAAACTTAGGAATAATTCTGGATTTTAAAGTATATTGATAATTTGAATAAGTCGATTTTTTATTTTTTATTTTAGCATTATTTAACCAACAATTAATATCATAGCCAAGATAATTTTTATCATATATAAGTAAATCATTTTTATTTATTAAATTTTTAATAGTTTTATTATAATTATTTAAAACTTCTTTTTTTGTAGCGCCATAAACTGATTTATAATTTGCTGCTCCATTATCTTTATATCCATAATGATATCTAATTTCAAATCTTCCATCATTTCTAGAATAAATACTTTCAATTTTTTCTTTCATTGTTTCCTCCTTTCCGTTTAATATAATACATTTATTTTTTCATATAAAAAAACTCTAATATTTAGAGTTCAAATAATATTAATTAAAATCATATTCATATAATGCAGTATTTTTATTATATCCTCGTAAAACAAAATGAAGGCATTTAATAAAACCAATTAATATATTCTAATACTTTTTTTGGCTTAGCTTAATCAGTATTTATAATATAAATTTCTTTAAATTTTTTCTTTACTTAATATCATAGATAATATATATTAAATATAGGGATAAGATTATAAACTACGCCAATTTTGTTAATTCTGGTAATCCTTGGTTCAAACGTGGTGGCAATTACAATGATACCACTAATGCTGGTGTGTTTAATTTCAATCGCAACAATGGTAATGCTAATTCCAACAACAGTTTCCGCGTAGTTCTCTCTTTCTACTATGATGAAATAATGTTATAAATTTAAGTTTAAGGACTTAAAATAATAGTTATCATAGAAATCTAATTCCTTTGCAATATTTTTGCATAAACAAATAAATAGTATTAAAAGATTAGTAGTAAAATGATGAAATTCTTTTAATATGGAAGATAACCATAATGAGTTATCTTTTTTTTAGGAATAAATTTAATAGGATTTATAAATATATAAAAAAGAATACCGATTGGTACTCTATTAATAATTTTCTGCTTTTAATTCCATATAACTTTGAGGATGTTTACATACAGGGCATACAACTGGAGCAGATTCTCCAACATAAACATGACCACAATTTCTGCAAATCCAAACTTTTTCTTCCCCTTTTTGAAAAACTAAATTATTCTCAATATTATCAACAAGTTTCATATATCTTTCTTCATGATGTTTTTCAATTTCGCCGACCATTTCAAATAAATTGGCAATATCAGAAAATCCTTCTTCTCTTGCAGTTTCAGCAAATTCTTTATACATTTCTGTCCATTCATATTTTTCACCTGTTGCTGCATCTTTTAAGTTAGTTAATGTATCAGGAATATCTCCCCCATTTAGTTGTTTAAACCAAATCTTAGCATGTTCCTTTTCGTTATTAGCAGTTTCTTCAAAAATAGCAGCAATTTGTTCATATCCTTCTTTTTTAGCTTTAGAAGCATAAAAAGTATATTTATTTCTTGCTTGACTTTCTCCAGCAAAAGCTGCCATTAAATTGCTTTCTGTTTTACTTCCTTTTAGTTCCATAATTAATACCTCTTTTCTAGAAATTATTATACAATATTTACACTTGATTTTTCAAGATTATTTATCATATTTATTAACTATATCATTTAAATGCATCATTCGTTTATCAAGTTCTTTAATTACAATAGCATTTTCATACATTTTTTCTTTTACATCATCTGGTATAGTTTCAGGAAATTTATATTGGATTTTATGATCTAAGCTAGCCCAGAAATCCATTGCCATAGTTCTTATTTGAATTTCTGCTTCAATATATTCGGTTTTATTTTCTAAATAAATTGGGACTAAAACAATTAAATGATATGATGTATATCCACTTTCTTTAGGATCACTAATATAATCTTTCTGTTCTAAAATCTTTAAATTTCTTGATTTTTTTATTATTGATACTATATCATAAACATCGCTTAAGAATGATACAACTATCCTTAAACCTACAGCATCATGTACATGTCTAAGTATATTATCACATGTATCTATATAGCCTTTTTTTTGTAGTTTCTTTTTAATACTATCAATAGTTTTTATTCTTGATTTTATATGTTCAACAGGATTATATTTATGATGAAATACAAAATCTTCCATTAATATATTTATTTCTGTTTCTAACATTCTTTTAGCAAATTCATATTTTAAAAACAGCTCTTCTTTATTATCCATTTATATCCTTTCTTTCTATTTTGAAACAAACTTAAAATATTTTATCATATATTCATTATTTGTCAATATGACTAAAAAAGAGCATTACGCTCTACTATGCTTGTTCTTTAAATTTTTTCGTAAGTTCTATTATTAAATTTTGATCTGTTATAACCTCTACAATAGTATCTAATCCTTCAACTATTTCTAAAAATATTTTTACATCACTTTTTATAGGAATTTCATCTTTATCTAAATGAGTTGTTAAAAAATATTTATTACCATTATACATAGTTTCATTTAAAACAATATATTTTTCATTATTATCTAAAGTAATTATTGTATCTATTGATAATCCCATAATTAAACCTCCGAATTAAATATATCTTGTATATCAATATATTCATCATCTTTATATTCCCCTATAATAAAAGGATTTTCCTCCTCAATTTGTTCTTCTTTTGATGATATATTTTTAATTTCTATTACTTTATGTCTTTCAACTTCTTCTAATTTTGGTAATTCTTCTTCTACTCTCTTATAAAAATTAGAATCTATTTTTTCTTTGGATTTTTCACTTAAATTATTTTCTATATTATCATAATCATAATTTAGCTCTAGTTCTGTTTGATTCTCTTCAGATCCTAAACTTCCTAAATATATTTCTATTTCATCAAATATTTCATCAGGGGTTTGTTTAAATTTTTTTCTATGTTTAACTGCTTTTACACTATTATCTAATTCTTTTAATTTTTGTTTATCACTTTCAACTTCTAAAACGTCTTTTGTTAATACTGTTTCAGCAATTATATTTTTAATTTCTTTAATTTCATCTTCTATTTCATTGATTTTTACTTCTATTTTACCAATTTCTTTATTCATATAATCAATTTTAGCTATTAATTCTCTTTGATTTTTTTTAAATCTTTTAATAATATTTTTTATCAATTCTTCTTCTTTTTCTTTTCTTTTATAAGCGCTTGAGAGAATTGCTCTTCTTTTTGGACTACGATCATCACTACTTTCATTTAAAATACGATCATAGTTTTCTAAGCTTTCTCTTGTCTGTTTTAATAGTTCTTCGTTAAATAGTAATTTGTCTTTTAAATCCTTAAAATCGTTTCTATCTAAAGCAATAATTTTTTTGTTTATAGATTCTTTTTCATCTTCTAGCTTTTCTTTTTCGTCTTCTAAATATTTAATTCTTTCTTCAAGAGCAATATTTGATTGACCATTATAGTCTTTTTCATCTATAGCTAGAGCAAAATGATCTCTTTCTTCAGTAATGTTTTCAAGTTCATCATTTAGAGCACTTTCTAAATCTATTCCATTTTTATATTCCATAAATGGTTTTCTTTTAACGATTGTAACTAATTCTTTTATTTTATTTAAAGCACTTGTTATGTCATCATCAATTATTAATTTTTTAGCATCACTGGCAATAATTTCTGGAGCTGTTATAATTTCTATTTTTCTTTTTTCTAAAGATTTAATTTCTTCTTTTAAGTCTTTTATTCTAGCTTCATCTAAGTTTTTTAAATCTATATCAATGTATGCATTTGGATTTATTAAATTTATTTTAGTTTCTTCTAAATTATTAATATCATTATTAAGCCTTTTATTAAAATCATCTTTAATAGTATTTAATTCGGCTAGTTTTTTAATTAATTCTACTAAAGTTTTTTCTAATTCTTCTTTTTTAGTATTTAAGTCAGTCATTTTTTGGGTTTCTTCAGTAATTATATTCTCATAATTTTTTTTAATTTCTTCATCACTTAAAGAATCTAAGCGATCACTTAGAGTTGCTATATATGAATTACTTGCAGTTATGTCTTCTTTAATACTTGTTAGTTCACTATTTAGTTTTTCTTCTTCTAAAACTTTAGCATCTATTTCTTTTTGTAAGTCAGTTATAACTTTTTTTTGTCTTCTTATTTTTAATTCTAAGCTTACTTTAATATTTTCATCAACTTGTTTTTCGCTAGCCTTAAAATATTTATCATTATTACCATTATTTAATAAATCGAGCTCATCTTTTTTTCTTGCTATTTCTGTTTCAATGCTACTTAATTCTAATTTTAAAGTATCTATATTATTAGACGTACCAGCCATATCTACTAGTAAATCAATCTTTTTACTTATATCTTCTACCATTATAGCCACTCCTTTTATTCTAAAACCATAATAACACATGAATAGTCAATTTGCAATTTAATTTGGGATTTATATAGGAAAAAAACTTTGAATTTAGGCTTTTTTATAAAGTAATATAGAAACAAAAAAGAGATTTAATCATCTCTATTTCCAAATATAAGAATTAATCTTAAAAGTTCAAGCATGTTTGATAAGACTCCAGCAACATATGTTAAAGCTGCTGCTGTTAAAACTTTTTTTACTCCTGATATTTCTTCTTTAGTTGTAAGAGCTAATTTTTTTATTTCTTTTTCGGCTCTTTTTGATGCATTAATCTCTACTGGAAGTGTTATAATTTGAAAAAATAAGCCTAAGGAAACACAAATAATTCCTAACCAAATCATATTTAAAGATTCAAATAAAATTCCTAAAAATATTATAAAATAAGATATTGATGTTGCAAAGTTAACTATAGGAAAAATAATGCTTCTTATTTTCATATATAAATAACCTTCTTTATCTTGTATAGCATGACCACATTCGTGAGAAGCTATAGCTGCTGATGAAATGCTGGATGAATGATAAACATCAGTAGATAATCTCACGGTTTTTCTTTTCGGATCATAATGATCTGTTAAATAGCCTTTTACTTCAACAATATAAATATCTTTTAAGCCATTTTTATCAAGTATTTTTCTTGCAACTTCAAATCCTGTCATCCCACTTTTATTTTCTTCTTTTTGATATTTTTTATAGTTTAATGAAACATAGCCTTGAGCTAGTGCAGGTATTATTAAAATAATTAAGTATAATAGTATATCCATTCTTTCCTCCTATAAAATATTTAAATTTATTAATTCTTCTCTTAGTTCGTCTGCTTGTTTAAAATTTTTGTTATTTCTCTCTTTAATCCAATTATAATACAAATTAATATCTTCGTTTGTTATTTCTTTTAAATTATATGCAATTCCTAAAATATTACATATTAGATCTATTTTACTAACAATATGTGAAATTTCTGTGTTATTTCTTATACTACTATTTAATTCTTTTATTAAATCTATTAAATATGTTATTAAATTAGGAGTATTAAAATCATTATCCATAATTTCGTTTATGTTATTATCTTTTGAAATCATTGTTTTTTCTTCATTATTTAAAGCCATATATATATTAGCTTGTTTTAATGCAGAATATATTTTATCATCAATTGTTTGACATTCTTTAAATGTTTTTTTAGTTATATTAAGAGGACTTCGATAATGATTTTTTAAAAAAGCAAGTCTTATTATATTACTAGAATAATCTTTTAAAAGATCTCTTGCTAATATAAAGTTATTTAAACTTTTACTCATTTTCTCGCCTTCTACCATAATATGTCCATTATGCATCCAAAAGCTTGCAAGTTGTTTGTTAAAGGCTGCTTTATTTTGAGCTAGTTCATTTTCATGATGAGGAAATTTTAAATCTACTCCTCCACCATGAATATCAATTGTATTTTTAAATATGTTATTAATCATTACAACACATTCAGTATGCCAGCCTGGTCTTCCTGTTCCAAAAGGGGCATCCCAAGTTATTCCTATATTAGTCTTTTTCCATAGCACAAAATCATAAGGATTTCTTTTTTCATCTTTAATATTAATTCTTTTACCATAATCTAAGTTTTCTATTTGTTGTTTAGAAATAATTCCATAATCTTTAATTTTTGATACATCAAAATAAACATCATCACTACTTTTATATGCATATTCTTTGTCTAATAATTTTTCAATAAAACTTATTATATTATCCATATTATCAGTAACTTTTGGTCTTTCTGTAACATTAATACAGTTTAATTTTTCTGAATCTATTAAATAAGCCTTAATATATTTTTCAGTAATAACTTCTTCTTTTACTTTTAATTTAGTTGCAGCATTTATTATTTTATCATCAACATCAGTAAAATTAGAAACATAATTAACTTTATATCCTAAATACTTAAAATAACGAGCTACCATGTCAAAAACTATAGCAGGATACATATTACCAATATGGGCATAGTTATAAACTGTGGGACCACATACATACATATTTATAATTCCTTCATTTAAAGATTTAAATTCTTCTAGTTTATTAGTTAAAGTATTAAAAATTTTCATTTATGTTCCTCTTTCCTTTTTAAAAATTATACATCAAAACACAAAAATAGTCTAGAAAGCGTTCTAGACTAAAAAAATTAAATTATTTATGCTTTGACCACAAATAATAAATATGTAATAACTTTAATTGCAATATGCTTATTACAAATCAATTTTATCATATTTTAAATCATAATTTCAATATCTATTTCATTATTATATTTATTAATTAAATTTCTTAAGTTTCTAAATCCAAATTTTTCACAATTTGCTTCTTTTATTAGAATATTGGCATCTATATTTTTATTTCTTAAATTATTATTTATGTATTCTATTAAAATATCATTGTCAATATTTTTAAAGTTGATAACTTCTGTAAACCTTCCTAAAAATTCTGGCTGAAAACTTTCAACAACATTATTATTTAACTTATTTGAAAAACCTACATTGGGTTTATTTACAATATTACTTGTTGCAAAAATCATTGTATTAGAGAAATCTATTTTTTCACCACATGAATTAGTTATAAAACCTTCATCTAAAATTTGTAAAAATAAATTAAGAACTTCTTTGCTTGCTTTTTCTATTTCATCTATTAAAATTATAGAGTATGGATTATCTAAAACTTTTCTTAATACATAATTATCGTTATAACCGACATATCCACTACTTACTCCAATTAATTTATTGACTGATGTTTCTAAATTATATTCACTCATGTCCAGTCTTATTAAATTTACTCCCATTGCTTCTGCAATTAATTTGACTGTACAAGTTTTACCAACACCGCTTGGTCCTAGTAATAGCATTGACAAAACTTTAGGATTATTATTTAATTTAATCCAAATATTTTTAATTATTTTATTAATAGCTTCTTTTTCACCAAGAATATTATTATTTAAAATTTCTTTTATTTTTTTTAATATTTCATTTTTATCTTCAAGCAAAGGAATATTAGTATTTTTTGATATTACTTCTAAAATATCTTCTTTAGTTACTTTATTATTATTTTCTTGTTGAAGATTTTCTATTTTTTTATTCAATTTATCAGATTTTATTTTATAATTAATAGCCTCTTCATAATTATTATTTAATATTGAATCCTCAAGTTTTTTATTGTTGATATTTAATTCTTCATTTAATTTATTAATATCTTCATATCTTATACTTTTAACTTTTTTAAATGAACATATCATATCAAGTAAATCTATTGATTTATCAGGATTATTTTTTTGTTTTATATATCTATCTGAAAGCATAACAATATCATTAATATTTTTATCACTTATAGTTATTTTATGATGATTTTCATATTCTTGTTTTATTCCATTTAATATATTAACGGTTTCTTTAAGAGATGGCTCTTTAATATCAATCCGTAAAAATCTCCTGTCTAATGCTTTATCTTTGTTTATCGTTTTATAATATTCATCTTGTGTAGTAGCCCCAATGCATTTTAGATCTCCTCTGGCAAGATATGGTTTTAAAATATCACTGGCATTTATTGCACCTTCAGCTCCTCCAGCATTAACAATAGTATGAATTTCATCAATGAATAAAATAATATTTTTATTATGTATAACTTCATCTATTATTTTTTGAAGCCTTTCTTCAAATTCTCCTCGGTATTTAGTCCCAGAAACTAAACTGCCCATTTCAATAGAAATTATTTCTTTGTTTAATAAATTACTTGGCACTAATCCTTTATTGATTCTTCTAGCAAGTTCTTCAACTATGGCTGTTTTACCTACTCCAGCTTTCCCTATTAATAATGGATTACTTTTCTTTTTACGCAATAATGTTTCAATAATAAGTTCTAATTCATTATTTCTTCCAATAACTTTTTCTTCTAAAGATACTGTTTTGCTAAGAGACTTACCTATTTCGTATATTTCTAATTTTTTATTGTTTGCTTTTATTAAATTTATTTTAAGTTCATCATATATACTATCTAAATCAATGTCTAAACTAAGCAATATTCTTACTGCTATTCCTTCTCCTTCATCAAGCATAGCTAAAATTAAATGTCTTTCACAAACCTTACCATTATTATTATCTATAGCATCATTTGTAGCATTTTCTATTATTTTTCTTAAAAGTGGCGTATATAATACATAATCTGTATTATTAGTAGCACTTCCAACTATTTTAATGAGTTCTTTTTTAAATTTTTCTAAAGTTAAATTATATTTTTTAAAAACTATAGTAGCATCATTATCATGATCAAGTATAGCCATTAAAAGATGCTCACTTCCAACATATGGATGTTTTAATTCTTTTTGATAGCCTTCAGCTCTTTTAAATAAATTTGCAATATTCATACCATAATTATTATACATAGAATCCTCCTAATTAATTCTATGTACATAATGCGCTTTTTATAAAAAAAATATACAAATCTTTCTAAAAATGTATATTTTTATTTAATCATATTTTTGTTTACTGTTATATTAATTTTATTAAGAATTTCTTCGTGATTTTAATATTATTATACCTGATATTAATATTCCTATAAGGATAAATTCCATAGTATAGAATAAAAACTTACTTTCTTTTTTCTCAGGATCTTCTATAGTACTATTCATAGTATTATTTTCTTTTTTATCCTTTTTATTATTCTTTTTTGAATTATCTATACTTCCATTGTTTTTATTAGAATCACTTATATTATTGTCAGTAGTAGAACTATTACTATTATTTGAAGTAGGATTTTTAATTGAAGGTTTAATAGTTTTTTTAGGCCCTACTATTGGCGGTGTTTTATAAGTATTTTCTTGAGGAATAGATGATGATATATAAGGATCTTTAGATTCATCAATATTTTTATTTGGAACATTGGTTTCAGTTTTATTTTCTTCTCCATTTGTGTTACTATTATCATTTATAGAAGTTACGTTTGCAACACTTCTACCTTGATTTCCAGCTGCATCTACAAAAGTAAATGTAAAGGTACCATTTTTTTCAAATGTATATGTTCTATTACCACCATTATTTGTAACTATTATTTTTTCACTTTCCCCCATTAAAGTTGCTATTACTTTTCCATCTTTGGTACTATAAGCAACATTTGCTGTTGGTGCAGTTTTATCAATCCATGTAACACTTGCTTTATTACTTCTTACTTCCCAGTTGTCCTTATCAGATTGATCTTTATATTTAAAAGTATAAGTACCATTTTCTTTAAAAGTATAAGTGTTTTTTTGGCCATCAATCATTATGGCTTTAGCTTTAGAATCTTGGGGATCCACCATATATAAATTAATACTTGCTGTAACATCTTTGTTAGTTATAGTAGTAATATCATATGTTATATCACTTGCTAGTATTTTATTTGAATTACTAATATAATCTACTCTAACTTTCTTTGTAGAAATATTACCTGCTAAATCTTGAAATTTAAATTCATAATCATCACTATTTTCAAAAGTATACTCAAGTGGATTAGATATAATCTGTTGTAATGATTGTAAAGTTTGTTTATCTGTATCATTTACAGTAACATTATTTCCTGATTTATCTAAAAATAATTCCTCTTTAATTTTACCATTTTCAAGTATAGTTTTATAAGTATCTACATTAGTTACTTTTCCAGTAGTATTTTTATACTCAATACTTTTAGTATTACCTTCTTCATCTACTTCTATAGTCTTGTAAACAATTCCATTAGTATTTAAATATTCAACAGAATTTATTTTATTATTTTTTACTTCAATATAGTTTATTTTTTTATTATTTTTGTCTAACAAATAAACATTTTCACTTATATTTCCTATTAATGTAACTAATTTTTCATTATTATCTAATTTATATTCAATATTTGCAGTTGGTGCCTTTTTATCTATCCATGTGACATTCGCTGTAGCGATTCCTTTATTCCCCTTGTCATCTATAAATTCAAATGTAAATTTTCCGTTTTCTGTAAATACATGGGTATCTAATCCTTCATTATTTATTATTTTAATATTGGTACTTGGATTTACTAATCTTGCTATAACTTCTCCACTCGTAGTACTAGTAGTATTATAAATTATTGTCGCAGTTGGATTTTTATTAGTAACTTTGGTAGCATCTTCATATAAATTAAACATATTAGCTGTAAACCAGTTCCCATTTGAAGCCTTATCAGCTACAATTTTAACATATTGTATTTCTTTTGGATTTGTTATAGTAAAAGTCTTTTTATTTATCATACTGTTATTATAATCATTATAATTTCCAGTATATTTAAGATCTTTAGCAGAAGCTATTTTAGTCCAGTTATTTCCATCTAAACTACCATAAATAGAGCCATCTATTATTTTACCATTTCCTCCACCACCTGGAATATATTCAATTTCAGATAAAGTAATTGGATGATCTATTTTAATTGTTATAAATCTTTCAGTATCTGATCCATTCCATGCTGAATGCCAATTTGTGTTATAATTGCCATCTATTGCATTTTTAGCATATCTACCTTGTCCTGTAGCTTCTGATGATACACTTTCTATAGATAGATGTGATATCGAAACATATTTTCTTTTCGGATCTTCATTATCTTTGGTAAAGGTGAATTTAGTAGAGTTACTTGTTAATTTTGTTCCAGTAGCTGCAGCTCTAACTTCTATTATTTTATCACCTTTTAAATCTGGAGAGGCATTTTGATAAGATGTCCAGCTATCTTTCTCAGAGAAACGCCATTCCATATTAGTTGTTACACCAATAACTCTATTTTCTAAATCATTAGCATACAAAATTGTTGGTAAATTTTGCTCAGTAATATCTATTTTATATAAATTTTTGGATTCATAACTTGTACCAACTATATGAATATAAATATCTTTTTCAGCTGAAATACTATTTATCTCCTCTTGATTTAATAACCATTTATGTTCTTCATCAGCAGTAAATGAAACTTCTTTCCAGTTGCTTGTATCTGGTCCATCTAAACTATAATCCCAACGAACTCCACTTCCATCAAAGCTACTTGCTAAAATTATTTTACCTGCGTCCTCTCCATCAAATGAGAATTTTGCCATGGAAGTATCAACTTTATTTAATAAGAAATTTGCCATTGTTCTTGTAAGAGATGGTTGATAAACAAAATAATTATCAGCCGAATTATTAGGCGTTTTACTAGCTTCTGTTAATATTTGATTTTGAAAATTATTAATTTGAGCTTTAAATGAGCCATTTACATTCATTTTTATTAATTCAGATAATTGATACATAGGAAGAGGAAAATATTTTAAGCTATTCATTAATTCTTCAGCAAGATTTTTATAATCTTCAGATGTTTTATTTTTATTTTCTTTATAATTTTGAATTAAACCATGCCAAGCATCAATATTTAGTGGTTGGATATTTAAAGCTTTACGGTAAATTTCTTCTTGTTTATTTAAATTATCTCCATAACTATTTGCCAATAAAACAGTCTCATTACTTTTTTCAAAGCTTGGGTAATCATTTATTACTTCTTGTGAAAGTGCTAAATATGATAATTTATAATTATATTCATTTGGAATGCCATATCTTTTGTTACCCCATCCTAGAAGTAATCTTTCTCCTTTTTCAGAAAGAGTCCAACCACTTACATCGTTATCTATATTCCAATAACCGTTGCCTTGAGCATCTTGAGTATAATACATTATAGCTGCATGCCCTGGTTGACCTATTACTGCTGCTGGTATCCCATGTGATGTTCTTATATTTGAACCAGTTTTGGAAATACCTCCACAAACAGCTCCAGTACCAAATTCATTTCTAAAATTCATCCAAACTTTATATACTTTGTCTGTTTCAGTACTATAACTTACTTTATATTTGCTAAAAATACCATTAAATTTTTGATCCCAATAATTTTTTCTGTTTAAATCATGAAATTCTGCTCTGCTATAATTTGGCCATACATATGCCATATATGGATGTGGTGTTAAATAACTCCATGCCCTATTTGGATTAGCATCGATAAAACTTTGAGTATATTCATTTAACCAAACAATTTCTTCATCATCTATAATATTATTTAGAACAAATCTCATTTCTTCTATAGTATAATTTTCATACCATTTAGTTATATCTATATTATCAGATACAGTAAATTTACCATTTGCATGTAATTCTTTAAAAATCTTATATCTTGTAACAGCATCAGATTGGTTTTTAGGATGACTTGGTTGCATCCATAATGCTACTCTTTGAGAATGAGTCAAAGAAAGAGTAATAGCCATCTTTTTATATAAATTTCCTAAAACTGTTCCATACTTTGTTACATTCGTATTATCAAAATCAGCTTTATAATTTTTTAAAAGATTTGACAATACTTTTAAAGAATTATAATATGTTCCATCAGGATTTCCACCATTAATATAAAGTCTTAAATTATCAACATTATTAAATAGCCAATTAAATGCTTCTTTATTTTCTTCTGATTCATCCACAAAAGCTTTAATAGCAAATCTGCCCGCTTTACTTATAAATTCTCTTTGGAGTATTAAAAGTTCATAAGTTCTATTTTCTAAAGTTTGATTTTTTATATTTTTTATTTCAGTATCAAGTTCTTCTAATGTTTTAACCACATTATTTTCTTGATAATTTTCATTTACAAATTTAGCATCAGCTAAGACAGAATGGTCATTTCCATTTGGCCCATTAGAATCAATATCAATTTTAAAATATTTAGCATTATTTAAAGCTATTTTTACGAAATCAGCATTTTCTCCAGGTTTTTTTAAAATTTCATCACCAATTTGTGTCCAATTTTTTCTATCATTAGATATTGAAAATTTATATTTAACACCATTGGAAGATGAGGCTGCAGTTCTATTTAATCCTATATAAGATACAAAATATTTGTAATAATTATTATATTCTGATAAATCATATATTAAGTAAGATGTAGCATGAGCAAAAATACCTTTATTGAAAGAAAATAAATTATTTTCTACTTTTAAAGTAATTAAATTACCATTTGAATCTTCATCTTTTCCTAAAGATCCCCATCCTACACGTGATTCTAAACAATCAATATCACTTATATAGGCTTCTGTTGGCAAACCAGTTTTCTCATCTATTATAGAATTGCCACTACGATAAATAATAGGATCTTCATCATTATAACTAATATTATTTTCATATTTTTTAAAGTTATTAGAAAAGTAAATTGCTGTTGTTGCAAGCATAATAAATAAACTCATAATTGCTATTACTAATATTTTAGTTTTATCTTCTTTTATTATATTTTTCATAAGTAAATCCCCTTCTTTTTTTTGATGGATACTATATCATAATCTATAATAATTTGTCAATTATTTTAATGACCAATTTTTAGCAAAATTAATATACTTTTATTATAACAAATAATTATATTAATTTATAGCTTCTTTTTGGCATAAAAAAACTGTCAATTTTGACAGCTTTATAATTTTATAAATATGTTAATAAAGTAAAAACAATTAATAAAACAGCTAACATTATTAACACAAATTTCCAAATATATTTAATCCATTTTTTATATGGTATATTTAGATATGATAAACCAAATAGTAACATAACACTAGTTGGAGCAATTAATTGAATAAGTCCATTAATTGTAGTATATATTAAAAAACCTATATTAAAAGAATCACTATTTGCTAAAATACCTCCAATTGCATAACCAGTATAACCAAAATCAGTATGAAATAATGATGCTACTCCAGCAGCTAAAGCAGTTAGATATGGACTAAATTTATCACTTAAACTTAAAATCCAGTTAGTTATTGTAGCAGTAAATGGTGCCCAATATACCAATACAAATACTATGTATGCACATAATACTAAGATAATTGGTTTGATTAAAGCTTTTACACCAACCATAGCATTTTCTAATATTTCATCAAATTTAATATTATAAATAAATTTAGCAACAATTAAAATGATAAATAGTATAACACTTATTGTGTATAATTCCCATGCACCAAAAGCAGTTGCATTTTTTCCTAAAATATAACTGATAATATTAAAGTCTCCAATATGTAATTCAGTTAACCATTCATGGAAACTATCAAAAATAGTTATATTAAAGTTTCCATTCCAATTAATATATCCTAAAATCACACATAAAAATGTAATAATGAAGAATAAAGCCATTGGCCAAAATTTTACATTTTTATTTTTTTCTTCTTCAACTTCAAATACATCTCTTATTTTATCTTCATCACTTTTTTTCAAAGATTTATTTAGATGTTTTATGATAAAGAAATTAAATACAATATATGCAAGAGAAAGTACACCGAATCTTATTCCTATCTCTGTTGTAATAGTTACTTCAGCATAATTACTTAAATAATTAATAAAGTAAATAAGTCCTTCTGTACCAAATGTTGCACCCAAAGTACCAATTACCATTGATCCAAAAGTTATTGCAAATGCTGATAGTTTATCTAATTTTAATTTATCACAAATTGAAATTACTAATGGAACAAATATTAACACTACAAATGTTTGAGTTACAAATGAAGTTAATAATGTTATCACTAAAGAAGTAAAAACTACAAACAATTTTTCCTTTCCATTTAATTTTTTACTAATTTTGCTAACCATACTTTTATAACCACTTGTTTTTGATATTATTCCATAAAATACTCCTATGAATAAAACAAATAAAAGTTGTTGTAAAAAGAAATTAGCACTATACACACTTGATAATATTGCATCTACTATGCCTGTTCTTCCATACCCTTCTTTAATGAATTCTCCACTTGAAAATCCACCATATGGAATAATCCATGTAAGTAATAATGTTGCTAAAATACAAATAATTGCAATTTTAAACAAATCATGTTTTTCAAAAATACTTTTTCTTTTTTTCATTTTTCTTACCTCCTAAAAAAATTATAGCACAAAAAATTGTAAAAAAAAGACAATTATGTCTTTTTTATTAAAAAAAATTAAGTTTTTTATAACATTTCTATGTATATCAATCTTTTGGTTTCATAAGCGGGAATAAAATACAATCTTTAATATTTTCAGAATTTGTTAATAATTGCATTAAACGATCTATTCCCATTCCCCATCCAGATATTGGTGGCATTCCATATTCCATAGCCTCAATATAATCATAATCCATTGGCATAGCTTCTTCATCGCCTTGACTTTTTAATTCAGCTTGTTTTAAAAGGCGTTTTTCTTGTTCTTGAGGATCCACAAGTTCTGAGTAACCATTAATTATTTCAGCACCATTTATAACTAATTGAAATCTATCAGTTAAGTTTCTATTTTCATCGTTTGCTCGTGCTAGTGGTGATAAACTTATTGGATGTTTTGTTAAGAATATAGGTTTTATTACATATGGCCTTGCTATCTTTTTATATAATTGATCTACAAGATTGCCATATCCTAAGTTTTCAAGTGGTACTTCACTTTCAATTTCAATTTTTTCTTCTTTTATTTTTTCTAATAATAATTCTTTAGTATTAAATTTATCTATGTCAATATCACTATATTTCAGTATTAACTCTCTAAAAGATATTGTTTCCCAATTACCACTCAAATCTATTTTCTTATCTCCAATTTGAATTTCTAAAGTACCAAATAAGTTCATAATAATAGTTTGAAGCATATCTCTTAAAAGTAACATATTATCTTCATAATTTAAGTATGCCCCATATCCTTCTATCATTGTAAAGTCTTGAAGATGAGTTGCATCTATACCTTCATTTCTAAAACATCTAGCTATTTCAAATACTTTAGTATATCCACCAACTATGGCACGTTTTAAATATGTTTCTGGAGCTATTCTTAAAAATAAATCAATATCTAAAGCATTATGATGGGTAACAAATGGTTTTGCTGTTGCTCCACTTGCTTTATTATTTAATATAGGTGTTTCTATTTCGATATATCCTAAATTATTTAAGTAACTTCGTATTTCCCAAATTAATTTACTTCTTAATAAAAATTTTTCTTTCGAGTCATCACTTGTTATTAAATCTACATATCTATTTCTATAAATTGTTTCAATATCTTCAAGGCCATGGAACTTTTCAGGAAGTGGTTTTAAAGCTTTTCCTAAAAATTCAAAACTATTTGCCCTGATAGTTTTTTCACCAGTATGAGTTGTAAAAATTTCTCCTTCAACTCCAATAAAATCTCCTAAATCAAAAATTTCTTTAAATTCCTTATATTTTTCTTCGCCAACCATATCTATTTTAATTGATATTTGAATTTTACCAGTTATATCTCCAATTGTTAAAAAGGCCATTTTTCCCATTTTACGCATCAGAACAATACGCCCTGCAACATGGACATTATTTATTCCATCTTCTAATTTACTAGCTGCACCTATTTCATAATTTACTTCATATTTTTCAGGATAAGGATTTTTTATATCTTTTAGTTTTTCTCTTCTTACTATTTCTTGATCACTAAATTTTCTTTCCATTTTTTCTTCCTCATTTCTCTTTGTTTAGTATACAAAAACTAAATAAAAAATGCAATTAAATTAACATTTTTTTCAACAAAAATATGATTCTGTTAAATGAAAAGTAAATTTTATTTTATAGTTAAATTAAACTTATTCAAATATTAAAAAAATCATATTATATGGTAGTAATAGAGGTGATTGATATGAATAGCAAAATAAAATGTATAAATTCTGATTGCTTAGATATATGCACTTGTTATGTATATATATTCAACCATAAAAATAAATTAATTTATAAAGGAATTACAGATAAATTTGGTATTTTAAATTATAATTTCCCAACTTATGGTATTTATAAAATTGTAGTAATATCAAAAATTTATCCTTATAAGTTGTGCCAGAGTGTTTTAATTAATAGTAATAATTGTACTGTAGTACCATTTGTATTTTCGTGTAAAATTAAAATTAATCACCATAATGTTACTTTTTTATTAGTCGATAAGAATTATGAAAACTTACCGATTTCGAAAGGAGAAATAAATCTATGCAAAATCAAATAACAATTCCAATAACAAATGGAAAAGGTTCAAAAGAGATTGTTAATGGTAATTACAATGTTTCTGCAACTGCTGCTGGGTATGATAGCTCAACACTTAGTCCAAAAACAGTAACTATAGAAAATAATGTAAATACTTCTGCTTTTACTATTGCTGGTACTGGAGTTTTAACTTTACATGTAACTGATAGTGGAGATGAGACAATAGGTGTACCAATAGAAGGTGCTATTTTCTATAGATGTGACTACCAAGGTAATACATATGGAAATCCAATTACAACTGATGCTGGTGGAGATGCTCACTTTAATAATATACCATTTACAACTGATTCATCAACTGCTCCAACTATATATTTTAAACAAACAAAATCTGATGGATCACACACCTTTAGTCCAGATTTACAAAGTACAAAAATGGATAGTGAGCAAAAAACAATACAAATTGCTAATCCAGAAGCTGCAGAGAAAAACTTCACATTATATGATAAAAACTATCCTAACTTGCCAATTGCCGATGGAACACTTACATTATCAAACTAATAAAAAAATAAATGTGTCTACATTTATTTTTTATGCAATTTTCTTATTTCGATATCTATCTTTAGGATCTAAGTATTTTTTTCGAAGACGAATAGCATCTGGTGTAACTTCAACATACTCATCATCTTCAATAAATTCTAAAGCTTCTTCTAAACTAAATGTTTTTGGATTAACTAAGTTTATTGCTTCATCTGCTCCGCTACTACGAGTATTAGTTAAGTTTTTATTTTTGCATGGATTAACATCTAAATCATTATCACGATTATGAATACCTACAATCATGCCAATATATACATCAGTTGCAGGGGCAATAATTAAAGTACCACGATCTTGTAAATTGAATAAAGAATAACCTAAAGCTTTACCATTTTCCATTGAAACAAGTACACCATTTTTACGTCTTGATATTTCTCCAACATAAGGCTTATATTCTTCAAAACTTCTTACCATTATCCCTTCGCCACGAGTATTTGTAATAAACGCACTACGATATCCGATTAAACCTCTAGTTGGTGCACTAAATTCCAAATGAGCTTCATTATTTTCACTAGAAACGATTAGTAATTGGCCTTTTCTTTCTTGAATATCACTTATGACAGTTCCAGAATATTCTTCAGGGCAATTAATAATTACACGTTCAAATGGTTCATATTTTTTGCCATTTTTTTCTTCTAATAATACCTCTGGTTTTGATACAGAAAGTTCATATCCCTCACGACGCATATTTTCAAGAAGTATAGATAAATGGAGTTCCCCACGTCCTGATACTTTAAAACCATCAGCATTCTCTAATTCTTCTATAACAAGTCCTACATTAGTTTGTAATTCTTTATCTAGTCTGTCTTTTAAGTGTCTAGTTGTTAAGAATTTACCACTTTGACCAACAAATGGAGAATTATTTACTAAGAAGTTCATTGACAAGGTTGGCTTTTCAATCTCTATAGAAGGTAATGGATCGATATTATCTTTAGCACAAATGGTATCTCCAATAGAAATATCAGGGCAACCAGCTACAGTTACAATATCTCCAAAATAAGCAATATCTTTTTCAACTTTATTAAGTCCCTCTTGAACAAAAAGCTTTGTAACTTTAAATGAATCTATTTTTCCATCATTTCTTGATAAAGAAACAGTTTGGTTCTTTTTAATGCATCCTTTAGTAATTCTTCCAATTCCTAGTCTACCAATATATTCATCATATCCTAAATTAGAAACTTGAAGTTGAAGAGGATCATTTTCATTACCTTCAAATGGCTTTATAACTTCTAAAATAGTATCTAGTAAAGGTGCTATAGAATTAGACTCTTCATCAAGTGATTTCTTAGCTATACCATCTCTAGCTATTCCATATATAATTGGGAAATCTAATTGTTCATCTGTAGCATTAAGTTCCATAAATAAGTTAAATGTCATATCGACTACTTCTAGAGCTCTTGCATCTTTTTTATCAATCTTATTAATAAATAAAATTGGTCTTAAATTTTGTTCTAAAGCTTTTTTCAAAACAAATTTAGTTTGTGGCATTGGTCCTTCTGATGAATCTACTAGTAGAATTACTGTATCAACTGTTTTAATAACACGTTCTACTTCGCCACCAAAATCAGCATGGCCTGGGGTATCTACAATATTAATTTTAGTATCTTTATACCTGATAGCACAATTCTTAGAATAAATTGTTATTCCTCTTTCTCTTTCAAGATCGTTACTATCCATTACACAATCTACTACTTCTTCATGGTCATTAAATACGCCATTTTGTTTAAGAAGTGCATCGACTAATGTACTTTTACCAGCATCGACATGTGCTACTACTGCTATATTTATAATTTTATCCATAAACTCAACTCCAATTGACATCTTGTAGATTATACAATAAAATCGGATGTTTTGCAAGGATATAACAATTTAATAATAAATATTCACTTTTTTGTAATATTCAAGTAAAAATTGATTTTTTGGAGCTGGAACTTACAAAAACATGCTTTTAAAGCCAATTGAAAAGAAAATTTTTTATTTTCTTTCCATATTTAAATAATATTTATTCATCGTTCTAATAAAATAATATAAAGCAAATATAATATAAAATATCTCTATAAGAAGTCCCCATATTGCCAAATAGAAAATATTACTATTTAAAAAAACATCAATTAATTGATCACCAAAAGTTCTTAATAAAATAAATGGTATTTTAAAGAAACAAGTAACAAATACTAAAATTAATAAATCTTTAATTATAGCTATTTTCTTTTTATTATCACCTTTTTTAAATTCAGTACCTATTTCTGTTAAATTTTTATAAAAGTTTAACATTTTATCCATAAAACCTTTAGAATTTTCCGTAATATTATATTTTTTCTTGGCATCATCTATAATATTATCAATAGGTCCAAAACTTTTTATTATTTTTTTTTCGTCTTCTTTAGATTTGTCTATTTCATTAATATAATAATTCAAAAATTCTTGTAAATTTTTTTCGGATAAAAAATTTAAACGTTTTTTTAGTGTTTTTAAAAATTGTTGTTTATTCATATAATCACTATTCCTTATTTTCTATAATGCAATTATAATATTTATACACATTTTTCAGTAAAATATCTCCAACTACTATATAATCATTTTTTAAATTTGATTTATCTTTTTCATAATAATTAATAGATTTAATTTCTTCATCTATTTTGATATTTAATTTATTTTTTAAAACAAATAAACTACTACTTTCTCTTATAACTAATTCATCATTAGGTATTATATCAATCTCTTTTGTTATACTAATTGGAGAAAAATATATAATTGATTTAGGGTTAAATTTTCCAATATACGTTAATCCATTTTTTATGTTGTATAAATTTTTTAAATATATACTTATTATGTTATCATCTATTTGATTAAAATATCCATAAAAACTATTTTCTATTTTTATATTTATAGAATTTAATATTTCAATAGTATTTAATAATGATAGTAAAAACGCTTTAAAATCATTTAATTTTAATAAATTAAAATATTTAACTCTTATTTTAGTATTAACATAATTATCTAGTACTTTAAATGCTTCATTAAACATATCTAAATAGCCTTCAGTAATTAATTTATTTATAATAACATTTGCATTCAAATTATCATTAATATTTAAAGAATACAAAATATTTAAACATGGTTTTAAAAACGATGATGCTATAAAACATGCAGATTTTTCTTTTTTATTTAATTTTTCGAATTCTACTAAAAGATTATCTTCAACTTCTTTATAGTTTAAAAGTTTATCTTTATTATATGCTTCTATTTGAGGAGGTAAAGTTAAATCTAATTTTTCATATTCTTTTATAAAATCTCCAAGAACTACTAAATTAAGGTTTTCATAATTATTATATTTTTCTTTAATGCTTTTTCTTTCTTTTTCAATATATAAATTTATATTAATTAATTTATTTTTATCGCTACTATTTGAAAATATACTATCTCTTTTTGTTTTAAATAGATGTTTCTTTTCTTTTGAAGATGAATCAGCTATTTTACTTTTTATATTTTCTATTTCTAATTTATATTTATTTACAAGGTAATTATTTTTTAAATTATTTTCGTTTAAATCTAAACTTTTAATAACTTCCAAAATTTTTAATATAAATTCAGAATATCTTTCTTTGGAATTTAACATAGTAAGCTCTGATTCCAAACTATCTAAAACATTATTAAATGTATTTTCGTCTTCTTCAAAAGATTCATAAGTTTCTTCCAAATCATTTATTTTAATTTTTTTATTTTTTTTAATTAAAGAATTTAATTCTTTTTCTAATTCTTTTGCTTTTATTTTATTGTTTTTAAAATTATCTATTTTGGTACTAAATATATTTATTAAAATATTACATGTCCTTGATAATTCCTTACATAGAATTTCTTCTTCTTTATTAACTGTAATATCTTTTTTGTTAGATAATTTTTTCATATCTTCAATAGATAATGGCATATTTTCATATATATAAGTAATTTTAGGGGAAATACTTTCATATTCATTTAATTCAACATCTATTTCTAATTTATTTTTATTTGTTAAATACCACCAATATTTAAAAACTTCTTCTTCTAATAATTCTTCTGTATCAAAAAATAATACTCTATTAATTGTACCATAGTGTTTATTTTGCCATGTAAAATAAACACCTATTTTATTTTTATTACAATAAATATAAGGCGCTCTATTTACAGAATAAAAACCATATTTTTTTAATATTTTCAATACTTCTTCTTTTTGTTTCATAAGCATCCCCTTTATATTATTAAATAAATTATAGCACATCAAAATATTTTTTTCTACTTGATTAATAAGAAAATAATTAGTATTATTTTTATAAGGAAGTGATTGTTTGAGAAAAGAAAAGAATACTATTATTAAACCAAATAAAAATAATTCTAAAAATTTAGAAAGCCATAAATTAATATATGCTATTATTACTTTAATATTTGGTATTATTCTTACTACTAATTCTAGTAAAGCAGTTATTATTATTTGTTATATTATTGGAGCTTTTTCTTTAGCAGTTGGAATATTTAATCTAATAAAATATTACCAAATTAAAAGGACTACAGAATATATTGATAATAATAAGCTTTTGTTAGGTTTATTTGGTATTATAATAGGAATAATATTTGTTTTATTATCTAGTGCCATTGAATCATTTTTAAGGTTTGTTATTGGGTTTATTTTACTTATTAAAGGACTTAGTAAATCAATTGATTACATCAATAAAAAGTGTTATGAAGCTTTAATTATTCCTATTTTATGTATTGCAATGGGTTTATATACTATACTTGCAGAAAATGTTTTATTTATGTTTATAGGAATAATATTAATAATTATTGCCCTGCAAGACATAATGCATTACCTTATTATATCTAGTGTAAAAAATAAAAAATAAGTTCAATAATTAAAATCTGAACTTATTTTTTTGTGTTTTTTTTAGTTGTATTTGTTTTCTTTGAGGTTGTTTGTTTTTTAGTTGTTGTTTTTTTAGATACACTATTTTTTTTATTAGCTGTTGTTTTTGGGGATGGCTTTTTAGCAGTTTCCTTTTTTATTTCGATTTTTTCTTCTGGCATTTTTTCATCTTCTATATTATCCTTAGCCATATAAATTAGAAATGCTAATCCTGCAATTACGACTAATATAATTATTATAGTAA
The DNA here is from genome assembly GCA_948444795.1 of uncultured Erysipelotrichaceae bacterium. Taxonomy (GTDB): domain Bacteria; phylum Bacillota_I; class Bacilli_A; order RF39; family UBA660; genus MGBC108787. The sequence goes on from CAOJUX010000006.1 coordinate 39,547, forward strand.
TAGCGGTACTATTATCATCTTTTTTTCCAATATTAAGTTCTGTACCATCTATTACACTTGCTACTATATCTTGATAACCATTATCTTTGTTTTCATAGGCCTCTTTAATAGTTGCTTTAATATCTTTGTCAAAACTTGTATCGTATCCTGGGAAAGTCTTATCTCCTATAACTATGTATGGTACTCCTTCTGGCTCTTCATTTAATGCACTTGCTACTTCTTCCATTAAAGAATTATTATCTTTATTTTCCCATACTTCATAAGTAACTAAATTAAAATATTTACCATATTCTTCTAAAATATCTGTAAAAAATGTAACAGCTTTTAAACAATATCCACAAGTACTTCCTCTAAATATATAAACATTTATTTTATCATTACTAGGCTTATATAAAGAGGTATCAATACTTCTAAATTTTTCTATATACTCATAATATGCTTCATTGCTTTTATAACTATTTATTTCATCTTGAAGTGTACTTGCTAAATCGTCTGCTACAACTTCGGCTCTTACGTTTGTACTAAATCCAACTAAACACAATGCTACAACTATTATACTTATTAATTTCTTTTTCATAACTCCTCCTTAATACTATTATACAATTAATTTAAATTTTTTAAAAGTATAAAAAAAGAGGATTACTCCCCTTCTACTAAAGTAGTTAATTTATTTTTTAATTTTAATATTTCATCTTCTTTTACATTATTAGTTACATAAAAAGAAGCCTTTTCCATAGCTTTATAAATATCATTATGAAGTTTTAAAGTATTATTAATAGCTTTATTATATAAAACCATAATTTTATCATTTGAAGCTTCTATAACGCCATGCATAAGTAAATCATTAATAACTTTACTAGAATATAATATTTGTTCCATTAATAACTTATCATTCATTTTCAATAACCTCCATATAAGTACTAATTAGTTTATTATAATTTTGTTTTACTTTTTTTACAGTTTTCACTAAATTTTTATCGTCTAAACAGTTAATTATATCATTGCAAATTTTTTCCATGTATACAAAATGATTTATGCTATCTTCTATATAAAGTAATTCTTTTTCACTCATTTTTATTACCTCCCCTATTATTTTGATTAATAAATTTTATTTTAATATAGCAAAAATTGGAAATTAAAATAAACTTATTTGGTGTGTAGAAGGTATTATTTTTTTATAGGCATTTATAATTTCAGACATATCACATAATAAATGATATTTATTGCATTCGTTTACAAATGATTCTAAAATGCTTTTATATCTCAAAGGTGTACAAAAAGTATTTTTTTCATAAACTTTTTTATAATCATTGGATAAATTTTTGTATATTTTATCAATATTTTCATAATAATATTCACGTGATTTTGTTCTTAAACTAAGATTCATTCTAGTAAAAATAAATTTAGCCTTATTTTTATAAGCTGCATAAACACATGCTTTAATATTATCTTCATTATCAGTAATAAAAGGTAATACTGGCATTAAAAGAACACCAGCAAATATTCCATTTTCATTCAGTACTTTTAATATGTTTAATCTTTTTTTAACACTTATAACATTAGGCTCTATTTTTCTTGATATTTCTTCGTTATTAGTGCAAATACTAATTTTTATAATAACATTATTATGTTTATTTATTTCTTTTAATAAATCTATATCTCGAAGGATTAAATCGCTTTTAGTATCTATAGAAACGCCAAATCCATATTTTTTTATTAATTTTAAAGCACCTCTAGTCAATTTTAAATCTTTTTCTTCTTTATTATAAGGATCACTTAAAGTACCAAAGCTTACTACACCTTTAAAATTTTTACTAGAAAGTTCTTTTTCCAATATTTTTAAAGCATTTTCTTTAACTTTAATTTTATCAAAATCATCTATATGAAATACTTCACTTCTAGCTTCACAATAAATACAGCCATAATTACATCCTTTGTATAGATTCATATGATAATCTATGCCAAAGAAACGATCTCCTTTATCACTTTTCGTCATTATTGTTCTTGTTTTTATATATTCCATAAATAGCCCCCTAATAAAGCTTTTTTCTTCATATAGAAATTTTTTAATTCTTAAATATTATACATAATAATTTAACATTTTTAAAGTATTTTGAATATAATACACTGGAAAAAAGGAGGAATTTAATTGAAAATTAAAATTTTAAAATCAATTTTATTGATAGTTATTATCTTTTTATTAGCCATTACATTATTAAAAATTAATGGTAACAATAAAAAGGATGTTAAAAATATTAAAATTGCTGAAGTAACTCATAGTGCTTTTTATGCTCCATTATATGTTGCAATTGAAAATAAATATTTTGAAGAATACAGTATAAATCCAGAATTAATTCTTACAAGTGGCGCTGATAAAGTAGCTGCAGCTGTATTATCTAATGATGTAGAAGTAGGTTTTGCTGGTCCAGAAAGCGCAATTTATGTTTATAAAGGTGGAGAAGAAGATTATTTAGTAACTTTTTCTGGTCTTACTAAAAGAGATGGGCAATTTATTGTTTCTAGAGAAAAAATAGATAATTTCAAATTAGAAGATATGAAAGGCAAAGAAGTTCTAGCTGGGCGTTTAGGAGGTATGCCAGTTTTAAATTTTCAAAATGCTTTAAAAAATGAAAATATAAAAGAAGAAGATATTAAAATTAATACAAGTGTTGAATTTGCATCATTAACTGGTTCATTTATTAGTGGAATGGGAGATTTTGTTAATCTATTTGAACCAAATGCTACAAATATTGTAAAAAATGGTTATGGATATATTGTTGGAAATGTGGGTACTTTTTCTGGTAATGTACCTTATACTGCATTTTATACAAGAAAAAGTTATTTAGAAAATAATAAAGAAACTTTAGAGGGATTTACTAAAGCTATAAATAAAGGACTAGATTATGTAAAAAATAATAGTGCAGAGGATATAGCTAAAGTAATATTACCACAATTTCCTGAAATTTCATTAAGTGACTTAGAAACTATTGTAGATAATTATAAAAAATATGACTCTTGGATGAGTTCACCATTTATTACTGAAGATAGTTATAAAGCTTTAGAAGATATAATGATTAGAGCTAATTTACTTGATGAATATGTACCATTCAATAAGCTAATTAATAACTTATATAATGAATAGTATATTAAAACTTAAAAATTTATCCAAAAAATATCATACTAAAGATAAAGAAATTTTAGCTATCAAAAACATTGATTTAGACGTTAAAGAAGGTGAATTTGTTTGTTTAGTTGGTTCTAGTGGCTGTGGCAAATCTACTTTACTTAATATTATATCTGGATTAGACAATCCAAGTAATGGAAAAATAATTTTTAATGTTACTAATCCTAGAATTGGTTATATGTTTCAAAGTGATTGCTTATTTCCTTGGTTAACTATTATGGATAATTGTCTTTTAGGTTTAAAAATTCAAAATATTAATACTAAAGATAATCAAGAATATGTAAAGAAGTTATTAAGAAAATACAATTTATATGAATTTAAAGATAATTATCCTAATTCATTATCAGGCGGAATGAAACAAAGAGTAGCTTTAATTAGGACACTTGCGATAAAACCAGATATACTTCTTTTAGATGAAGCTTTTAATGCGCTTGATTATCAAAGTAGACTAGCAGTTACAGAAGATGTTTATAAAATTATAAAAGAAGAAAAACAAACTGCTATTATGGTTACTCATAATCTAGAAGAAGCTATTACTATGGCTGATAAGATTTATATTCTTTCTAAAAGACCTTGCATAATAAAAAAAGTATTTGATGTTAATTTAGTCGGAAATACACCTATGGAGAAAAAAAATGATCCTAAATTTTATGAGTTACATAATTTAATTTGGAAAGAACTTGATATAAATGTCTAAAGAACAAATTGCTTACTTAAATACTATTAAAAAAAGAAAAATATTTATTTTAATATCTCAAATAATTATATGTATACTATTTTTAGGATTATGGCAACTATTATCTGATTTTAAAATTATTAATCCATTTATATTTTCGAGTCCAAAAGAAATTGTAATTACAACCATATCAATGTTTAAAAATTATTCTTTATTTTCTCACATATTAACCACTTTATATGAAACTATATTAGCATTTATACTAGGAATAAGTTTAGGCTTTATAATGGCAATTATTTTATATGAATTTAAAATAATTGAAAAAATAATAGATCCATTTTTAACTATGTTAAATTCACTTCCAAAAGTAGCTCTAGGCCCAATTATAATTATATGGACTGGTGCTAATATTAAATCTATTATATTTATGGCTTTACTTATTAATTTAATCATTAGTATAATGACAATTTATAATGGATTTTTAAATACAGATAATTATAAAATTAAATTATTAGAATCTTTTGGAGCTTCTAAATTTCAAATACTTACTAAAGTAGTTATTCCCGAATCTTATTTAACAATAATATCTTCTTTGAAAATCAATATTTCTATGTCTTTAATTGGGAGCTAAGACATATGTAGAGAAAACTATATATTTTTTATGTTAGCTTTCACTAACATTCCAATATATCTTTAGTGTTTTCCCATCTACAACTATTTTATCTAGCAATTGTTCTACGACATTTCTCTTTTCTTTAAATTCCATGCCAGTCCAAACACTTTCTAGATTTTTAATTTTATCATAAGTTTTTGTTGCTCTTTCTTTTTCTTTTATATTTTCTAGCTCTTTTTTTATATCAGACTTTTCACTTGTTAATTTAGCAAGTTCTTTTTTTATTTCTTCATTTGCTATATTATCTGAAAGTAACTGAATCAAGTTTTCAATTTTTTTCTGTGTCTTATCCAGTCTTACATTAAGTTCATCAACAAGATTTGTTTTAGATAAATCAAAAGTACTCCTAAATAACTCTTCATTTAAAGACATGGCAAATAATTGTTCTAAGAAGTTATCCTCAATTTCAAAACTATCAAGTCTTATATTATTACAATTAGGATCTTTGATTAGCTTTGGTTTACTCTTTTGTTGAGAGTAGCAATAACAAATAATTCTTTGTCCCCATTTTTGATAACGGTACTTTGCTCCACAATTACCACAATATATTTTTCCTGATAACAAGTAATGACTTGCATGTTGATTCTTGCTTCTTTGTTTTTCGATTGTCTGTAATTGTTGATATTCTTCTTCAGTAATTATTGCTTCATGTCTACCATTGAAAAGCTCTCCTTTATATGGAATCTTGCCTAAATTAGTCTTAGCATTAAGTATTCCTTGAATCCATGATTCATCATATCCTGTTACTTTAGAAAGTTCATTATAACTATATCCTTGAAGTCTTAATGTTTTCATTAAATCAAAGATGACTTTTCTTTCTCCATTAACAACTAGCATACCTGCTTCTTTGTCGTAATCATAAGCAAAAGGAGTTTTTCCTCCACCTCGCCAATAACCATTTTCAGCTCGTTTTTTAAGACCAATCCTAGTACGCTCTAAAATAGTTTCTCTTTCTAATTGAGCAAATACTGATAATATTCCAATCATTGCCTTACCAAATGGAGTAGTCGTATCAAAACTTTCTCTAACAGAGATAAAACCAACTTCATTATTATTAAATACTTCTTCAATTAAATATAAAGTGTCTTTTTGACTACGAGATAATCTATCTAGTTTAAAAACTAAAACCGTATCAATTTTTCCATCTTCACAGTCTTTTATTAACTTCCCAATTGCAGGTCTTTCTAAGTTCTTACCACTAAATCCTGGATCCGCATATAATTCATAATCTGTCCATCCTTGACTTTTTAAGTAACCTTCTAATGATTCTATTTGAGCTCCTATTGAATATCCATCGACTTGAGCATCTGTTGATACACGAACATAAAGAGCTTTAATTTTTTTTACTTCTGCTTTTATATCGTTAATATTTTTTTCCTCCTTCTTTTATAAAAGCATTTTTTGTAAAAAAACTTGCAACTACATAATACCATTTTTATACAAAAAATGAAATACTTATAGATTATTACACTTCTTTTAAATACTTCTTTAGCAATGTATATATTAATGCCTGATTTAAAATTATTTTTTTAGGTTCAATTTTATTTTCATTCTTATCATAATTCTCAACAGTTAAATGCATATAAACAGCTCCCTCTCTAAATTATATTTTTAAGACACAAGACTGATTACATCAAAAAAAGACTAATTAGAAATTCTACTTTCTAACGAGTCTTTATAGTTTTCTAAATACTCAATATATTTTGTTCTAAAATATTTTTCATTTAACCATTTAACACCAATAGCAGAAACATATACTTTTCCATATTTAATAAATTTAAGTGGATAAGGAAAATGTTTCTGCATTCTATTTGTTGCTACACCTATAGCATTTTTGGTTTTGTTAAAATGAGTTCTTAAATATTTTAATGGTAGGTCACAATACTCTAGTT
>CAOJUX010000007.1 GCA_948444795.1 uncultured Erysipelotrichaceae bacterium
AAACACAAGGATGGCATGGAGACTACACTAATTTTGTTAACTCTAGTAATCCTTGGCTTAGGCGTAGTGGCAATTCTGGCGGTACCGCTATTACTGGTGTGTTTAGTTTTAATTACAACTATGGTGGAGCTTCTTCTGATGGGGGTTTCCGTCTAGTTTTATATCCAAATAAATAAAAATGTAAATATTTATATATCCGAAAGTAATCTTTAAAACAGTAATGATATGCCAGAATTACTTTGAAAAATAATAGAGGTAATTAACAGATGATAAACTAGAGAATATAGAAATAATAGATGTGAATCTAGATTTTATTAAAATATATATGGTATGATTTAGAGAAAAAAGAGATATTATCATTAAAGTAACAATAATACTAAGGTTAAATCTTTAGTATTTTCTTATTGTGCTAAATAAAAATTGTATATTAATATTATTCATTTATTTTAAGTACTTTCATAGACTTTAATTTAAGAATTTGATAAAATATAAATTGATTGGAGGACTTTATGAAAGTAATATTAATAAAAGATGTTAAAAACCAAGGAAAATGTGATGATATTATTGAAGTAAGTGATGGATATGCTAATAATTTTTTGATAAAAAATAAGCTAGCAGTACCATATTCAAAAAGAAGTAAAGAAGTTTTAGATAGAGAACTAAATACTAAAAAAGAGAATGAAGCTAAAAAAATAGCTGAATGTGAAGAACTAAAAAAACAAATTCTCAAAAGTAAATATATATTTTATTTAAAATCCGGAAAAAATGATCAAGCCTTTGGAAGTATTTCTACTAAACAAATTCATGAAGAACTAAAGAAACAAGGTTTTAATATAGATAAAAAATGTATTCATTTGCAAGAAAACTTAGATTCTTTAGGATCTTATAATATAGAAATAGAACTACATAAAAAAGTTAAATTTAATTTGAATATCGAAATAAAAAAGAAAAATTAAGGAAGTGAAACTATGGCAGTAAAACAAATGCCTCAAAACCTAGAAGCTGAGATGAGCTGCCTAGGAGTATGTTTCTTGAATAAATATGCATTAGAGAAAGTATGTGAAGAATTACAACCAGATATGTTTTATAGTGATGCAAACAAAAAAATATTTTTAGCATTACAAGAATTACATAAAAATAATATTCCTGTTGATATTACAACTATAAAAAATGAATTAGACAAAGAAAAAAATCTTAATGCTATTGGAGGAATTGAATATTTATCAGATACCATTGATACTGTTGCAACAACAGCTAATTTAGATTCTTATATTAATATCGTAAAAGAAAAAGCAACCAGAAGAAATTTAATAGACACAGCAACAAATATAATTACAGATACTTATGAAGAAAATAAAGATTTAACTTTATTACTAGATCAAGCTGAACAAAAAGTCTTAAATGTTGTAAGAGCTAGAGTAACAAGTGAATTTACTCCAATTAGTGAAGCTCTAAGAAGAGCGCAAGAGAATTTAGAAATAATAGCTAAAAATAAAAGCGCTATAACAGGACTTCAAACGGGGTTTTATGATTTAGATCAAGCTACAAGTGGTCTTCATGAAGGAGAACTTATAATAATCGCCGCAAGACCAGGTATGGGAAAAACTGCCTTTGCTTTAAATCTTGCAACAAATGCTGCATTTACAACTGATAAAGCTATTGCTATATTTAACTTAGAAATGAGTGCAGAACAATTAGTAAATCGTATGATTAGTGCTGTAGGACAAATTGAAGGCGATAAACTAAAAACTGGCATGCTAGGTAATAATGATTGGAAAAAATATAATGAAGCAATGAGTCAACTTGCTGATACCAATATCTATATAGAAGATAATGCATCTATTACTGCTAGCGAAATAAAAGCAAAATGTCGAAGATTAGCTGGAAGTGAAAAAGGCCTTGCTCTAGTTGTAATAGATTACTTACAACTTGTAACAACTGGTGGAAGAACAGAATCACGTCAAGTAGAAGTATCAGATATATCTCGTGCCTTTAAAACAATGGCTATGGAATTAAAAGTTCCTGTTATTGCACTTGCCCAATTATCTAGAAATGCAGAGAGAAGAGAATCTAATCAACCCCGCCTTGCAGATTTACGTGAATCTGGTTCAATAGAACAAGATGCTGACTTAGTAATGTTTTTAAATAGACAAGATTATTTTGAAAATAAAACTGCCGAAAATAAAGCAAATATAGTACCAGTTGATTTAATTGTAGCAAAACATCGTCGTGGTTCAACCGGCCTTTATCAACTATTATTTGAACTTGATAAAAGCTGCTTTAAAAATTATGCTAAAACTGAAGAACCAAATTATTAAAAAGGAATGATTAAGTTGAAAAAAGAAGAATTAATAAAAACTTGTATTATAACATTTCTAATTGTTGGAATGTTTATAATCGTAGGATTTACTAAAAGAGATAATGAAAGTGCTAGAGAAGTATATCAAGTATATTTAAATGGCGAAAAATTGGGTTTAATAAATTCTAAAAATGAGCTATATGATTTAATTAATGAAGAGCAAAAAGATATTAAAGAGAAATATAATGTAGATACTGTCTACCCTTCAAATGGTTTTGCTATTAAAGAATATAATACTTATAATGAAAATATAACTGATGTTAAAAGTATATATAACCAAATAAAAAATGAAGACGATTTTACTATATCAGGATATATTATCAAAATAAAGAGCAAAGATAAAGATGATGTTAATATTTATGTTACTAGCGAAAATGTGTTTAAAGAAGCTTTAATTAACGTTATTACAGCATTTGTAAATGAAGATGATTATAATAATTATATGAATAACAGTCAAAATCAAATTGATGATATTGGTAAAATAATAGAAAAAATGTATTTTGAAGAAACAATAACTATCAAACCATCTTTTATTAGCATAAAAGAAAAAATATATAATGATCCTACAGAACTTACTAAATATTTAATGTTTGGATCAACAGAAAATCAAACTTTATATAAAATAGCAGAAGGGGATACAATAGCATCTATTTCTGAAAATAATAAGTTAAATGTAAAAGAATTTTTAATAGCAAATCCTAAGTATAAAGACGAAAATGCAATGCTTGCAATTGGAGATACTGCTAATATTGCCCTTATCAATCCAGTTCTTACTTTAGTAGAAAATCTGCATGTTGTAGAAGACGTAGAACAAGTATATACTAAAGAAGTCGTATATGATAAAACTAAACCTAATTCATTTAATGAAATAACTCAAAAAGGTATAACAGGTATTGTACGAAGTACTCAAAAAGTTCAAGTAGTAAATGGTGAACAAAATCAAGGTGTAGAAAAAATAAGCGATATAACTATTAGAGAAACTCAAAATGAAATAATTACTCAAGGTGGAACTAAACCAATAACTAGAAGACCAAGCGGAGGAAGTACTCCAATTACTGGAAGTTATATTGATACAGGTCTAGACTGGGGATGGCCAACCAACAGGCCATATATTATAACATCTAATTTTGAATGGCGTTGGGGGTCATTCCATAATGCTATTGATATTTCTGGTACTGGAATGGGGTCACCTATTTACGCAACAAAAGATGGTGAAGTATTTGAAGTTAATAATACTTGTTCAAATGTCGGATATTATAGAAGCCAATGTGGTGGATCATATGGTAATTATGTTGTAATAAGACATGATAATGGAATTTATACAATGTATGCTCATTTACTGAGAAATGTCCCAGTACGTGTAGGGCAAACTGTATCAAGAGGACAAATAATTGGTAGTATGGGAAGTAGTGGTTCATCAACTGGTACCCACTTGCATTATGGGGTTTCAATAGGAACACCAAATAAAGGTGGAACTTGGATAAATCCATGGAGATTATATAGATAATGAAAGTAGTAGTACTCGCAAGTGGTTCTGAAGGAAATGCAACATATATAGAAACTAATGAAATAAAATTAATTATTGATTTAGGAAAAAATGCCAAATATATTAAAGAACAGTTAGACAAAATAAAAGTTACTCCAGAAGAGATTGATTATATTTTAATAAGTCATACTCATAAGGATCATACAAGTGCTTTAAAAGTATTTACCAATAAATATAAAACTAAAGTGTTATTATCACAAGAAATGTTTTATGATTTAAATGACCTGAAAGATTATGATAATATTATAATTTATGAAGATGATATTTACCTTAAAAATGTTAAAATAGAAACAATTAAATCTTCTCATGATGCTCCTGATTCAAGAAATTTTATTGTTTCAGATAATAAAACCTCTGTTGTATATGTAACAGATACAGGATATGTTAATCGTAAATATTTTAAAAATTTAAAAAATAAAGATATTTATTTATTTGAAAGTAATCATGATATAGAAATGCTTATGAATGGTCCATATCCAAAATGGCTAAAAACTCGCGTTTTAGGTTCATTTGGGCATTTATCTAATAAAGATTCATCATTTTATTTAACAAAATTAATAGGTGAAAATACTAAAAAAATAGTATTAATGCATTTAAGCCATATTAATAATACACCTGAAAAAGCTTTAGAAACTGTTAATAAAACTTTTAAAGAATATAATATAGAATTTAAAAATATAACTTATGCTAAACAATCTGAAATAACTAAGGTGATTTAAGTGATAAAAATAATATGTTTAGGAAAAATTAAAGAAAAATATTTGATTGAGTTAATTAATGATTATCAAAAACGAATTTCCAAATATCATAAAATAGAAATAATAGAATTAAAAGATGAAGATTCTATAGAAAAAGAAGAAATAAGTATTAAGAAACATTTAAAAGATAAAGCCTATATAATTACTCTAGAAATAGAGGGCAATATTATTACAAGTGTTGAATTTGCAAGTCTTTTAGATAAAACTTTTATTATAAGTAATAATATTACATTTATTATAGGTAGTTCTTTAGGGCTTCCTGAAAATATAAAAAAAATATCTAATTATAAATTATCATTTTCTAAAATGACATTTCCTCATGGTTTATTTAGAGGTGTACTTTTAGAACAATTATATAGAGCTTTTAAAATTAATAATAACGAAACCTATCATAAATAAGATAGGTTTTTTTAAGTAGCTATGCTATAATATATAATAGGTGTAGTAAAATGAATAAAGAAATAAAAAAAATATTATTAGTTCTAGCTTTTGCATCTTTATCATCAGGAATGATGTATGGTTTTCAAAAACTGTGGATGCAAGAAAATAATCTGACAGTTGCTACTATTGGGACAGTATTTTCTATTTGTTCTTTATTATCAGTATCAGTAATATTCTTATGTTCTAATATAATTAATCAAACAAAATTAAAAAAGTTTGAATTAGGTATTATGGTTATAAAATTAGTATGTATTACTTCTTTATTTTTTTTAAATAATTCAGGGCATAATATATTAATAAAATTTTTAATAATGATAGATTATATATTAGATGTAGAAATTTATACTTGCATATACCCAATGTTAACATTAATAAATAAAAATGATAAATTATATGCCAGAAAAGATTTAATTTATAAATTTTTATACTATTTTGCATTTTTAATAGCTGGTTTTATATTAGGCAAAAAAATATTTAATATTAAAATAAACTATAATTTTTTTGTTTTTGCTTCAGCATTATCACTATTAATTGCAATAATAATATTAATTAAAACCAATTTAGAACAATATTATGGAAAAATTAAAAGTAAAAAAGATAAACAATTATTAATAGAATTAGTATCAAAATTAAAAGGTGATAAAATATCTATTTTTTATCTTATTGCCCATATAACAGGTTTAATATCATACTATTCCATTTTAGGTCTACTTGCTATTATATTTATTAATTATTTTAATTTCAGTACTAGTTCTTATTCTTTATTTAATACATTAATGGGAATCTTGGCTGTAATTATTGGAAGTATAATTTTAGAAAAATTAACATTTAAAAATGATTATTTAAATGTTTTTGTAAAATTTGGAGGAAGAGTAGTAATATATTTATTAGCATTTATAATAAATAATAAAGTAGTATATTTATTAGCGTTTATCTATACACTATTTTTTGCTGAATCTTACGTCCATATAATAGATGCTCCTTATATAAATAGATATGAAGGGAAATATCAGCTAGCATTTTGTAATTTAAAAGAAATGTGTGGATATTTAGGACGATCAATCGGCGTTTATCTATGTGGTTTATTATTTACTATTAATATAAGAATGAATTTTGCAGTAGCATTTATATTTTGTTTAATAAATTTAGTATTTAGATATTTAGATATTAATTTAAGAAAGAAGGAAGAAAATGATAGGAAATGATTGGGATAAAGTTTTAGAAATAATTGAAAATAGTGAAGGCTTTCATAAATTTTATAAAGTTATTGAAAATGAATATAATCAAAAAACAATATTTCCGCCGAAAGGCTATATATTTAATGCTTTAAAGTTAACTCCATATAAAAATGTCAAAGTAGTTATTGTTGGGCAAGATCCATATCATGGAGAAGGTGAAGCGCATGGTCTTTCTTTTTCGGTTCGCAAAGGAATAAAAATACCACCTTCATTAAAAAATATATATAAAGAGTTGTATGATGATTTAGGCATAACACCTCCTGATAATGGAGAGCTTATTAAATGGGCAAAAGAAGGTGTGCTTTTACTTAATGCTGTTTTGACCGTCGAAAAAGATAAACCCGCTAGTCATAAAAATTTAGGATGGGAAAAATTAACTGATTATATAATCAAAATTTTAAATAATAAAGAAACACCAGTTGTATTTATTTTATGGGGCAATTTTGCTAAGGAAAAACAAAAATTAATAACTAATAAAAATCACTTAATTATTTCATCAGCTCATCCTAGCCCATTTTCAGCCAAATATGGTTTTTTTGGAAGCAAACCTTTTTCTAAAACAAATGATTTTCTAATTAAAAATAATATTAAACCAATTGATTGGGATTTAAAAAGCTAAAAATATTTTTTTAGCTTATTTTAATTTGAAATCATTATAAATTTCATCTGTCATATCTTTTCCGTCAAAAAAAGGCTTAATTTTAAATCCATGAACTTTAGAAACAATATTTGAAGGGAATTTTCTAACTAAACCATTTATTTCATTAGTATTCTTATTGTAGTATTCAGTAGAAGCAGATAATTTCTCGCTACTATTTCTAAATTTTTCAATTATTTCTTTAATTTCATTATCTTCTTTTAATTCTGGATAATCATCTCTAAATTTAAAAATTAAATTAATAGCTTCTTTTAATTTTCTATCAAGTTCAAAATTAGTAATATCTTTATATTTTAAATTAATATATTCTTTAAAATAATTTTTATCATCTTTTAAAATAGTTTTAATTTTATCACTAACTCTAACAATATAATCATATCTTTCTCTTAAAACTTCATCAATTATTCCTTCAGAATGCTCTACTTTAGTTCTTAAATATTGTAATTTATTATAATAAACAATATAGATTATAGAAAGTATACAAATAATGATTATTAAAACTAATAATATATATAATAATTTCATTTTTATCACCTATTACATCCATTATATCATCAAAATAATAAATATGTGATATAATTTAAAAAAATGGAGGAAAAAATGAAAATCAAAACTATTATTGTAGGACCACTACAAACAAATTGCTATATTTTAACAAATGGTAATGATGCAATTATTGTTGATCCAGGAGATGAAGCAATAAAAATAGAAAAAGAATTAGGAAACTTAAATTTAAAAGGTATACTTCTAACTCATAATCATTTTGATCATGTTGGGGCACTATCTTATTTTGAAAATAAATATAATTTAAAACATAATGATAAAATAAAAGAATTTAATTATGAGACTATAAAGACACCAGGTCATACCAGTGACTCTATAACTTTCTATTTTAAAGAAGAAAATGTTATGTTTGTTGGAGATTTTATTTTTAAAAATGGTATAGGAAGAATGGACTTAGGTGGAAATGTAGAAGATATGAAAAATAGTTTAAAAAAGATTTCCCAATATCCTAACAATATGGTTTTATATCCAGGACATGGTGATAAAACTACTCTTAAAGAAGAAATTAATAATTTTTCGTATTATATAAATTAAGATATATTATAAATTGGAACAAAAGTTTTTCGCAAAAAATCGAAACTTAAAATAATAAAAAATAACAAAAATAATAAAAAGCTTGTAGAAGAAAAAATAATATGATAATATGTATGTAGATGAAGGAAACTTCATAAAATAAAAAATGTGTTACAAGAAAACTTTTGATAACACTTTGCTTTTATGTCAAAGCGTTATGCTCATACATCGGTCAAATGTATATGTGAGCTAACGCTTTTATCATGTCTAATACTATAAGTAGAATAATGATAACTATAAGAAATAGGATTAAGAAATCTTTCTTTCCCATAGACTAATAACCTCCTTTTTATCCTTTCGAAGTTTGACCAAAACCCCTCCTGAATAAAAATTTGATAAAAGCAAAGCGCTCCAAAAAGTTTTCGAGTAACACAAGATATTATTATAAAGACTAAAATAAATAAAGCAAGAGAATGATTTGTCATATTTTGAAAGGTGTAAACTCTATTATTACTAATTGAATTATGAATAATAGTGGGTTATAATAGTGATAGAAAATAGGAGGAAGAAAAATGAAAAAATTTGAAAAGAATAAAAAACTAAAATACACCCTCCTAAGCGTAATAGCCCTAGTCCTAGTACTGGGGGGGGGGTATTTTAGTATATAGAAGTTTTGCATTATTTGAGGTAAGTAAAACATTTAATATACTAGAAGGAAAAGTACCAAACTTTACCAAAGGAGATATAACTTTAGCAGTACTTGTAGATGGAGTAAAACAAGAAGAGTTTCCAGATAAAAATGGTCATAGATATGTAGGATATGATTGTAATAACGATGCAACAGTAGATGTAACATATGATAGGGAAATATCAAAATGGAAGGTTAATCTATCAACTACTGATCCCACAATATGTACTTTAAAATTTGAAAGTTATACAAGTAGAAATTTAATAGAAGTTTTAAAAGAGACAAATGAATTAGTAAAATTCACCCATGAAGATACAGAACAAACAGGAAGTAATACCAATATAGATTATAGATATACAGGAAAAGATCCTAATAACTATGTTTTATTTAATGATGAGTTATGGCGAATAATAGGAATATATAATACAGATGATGGAACTGGTAAATATGAGGAAAGAGTTAAATTAATTTCTCAAAACTTAGTAACTCATCAAGGATGGACAACCGATAACAAGAATGATTGGAGTAATGCATCGCTTCAAAAATACTTAAATGGCGAATATTATAATACTTTAAATGATTCTGCTAAGAAAATGATAGGAAATGCAAAATGGTATCTAGGAGGTTTTGATGGTTACTCAATAATTCCTAAAGAAATATATGAAGTAGAGAGAAGTAATAATGTATATGGCACTAATACTAAAAACTTGATTGTAAAGATGGGCTTACCCTATGGTAGTGATTATGGTTTTGCTATTAATGATAATACTTGTTTAAATTCTAATATGCATGATTGGCATGGCAATAATTATTGTGCACTTAATAATTGGATGATGCAAGTTTCGAACAGTTTGTGGACTATCACTCAAAATACGAGTTGTAATTATTCAGTTTTGGCTTTAATTGAAAGAGAAGCAGGATTATTTTATTTTTGTGATAACTCTAGTGTTTATCACTATGCAGTATATCCCACATTATATCTTAGTCCTGATACCATAGAAGTAGATGGATCTGGAACAAAAGATAATCCATATATATTATCGCTAGAATAGAAAATCCAATCAAAAAAGAAGCATATTCATTTTGAATATACTACTTTATCAATAGTATGAAAGAAATTATTTAGATTAATTTCTTTTTTTGACTAAAAAGTTTTTTCAGAATAACTATGACTATAATTTATTTTATCATTAAATTCTACATAATTTAAATAAATCATTCTTATCAAGTACCATTTACCAGTAGAAGGATCACTAAGAATTAAATGATCCCTTCCAGCTTCTTCAATAATGCCATCATAAATTTTATCACGCCACTCTACTGAATCGGGATAGGAAACATAAGCCTTAACTTCTTTGCCTTTATTTAGCCTTAAAATATTTTCAATATAGCTTTGTTCTCCATCATTATATGGATCGTAACTAATATTTCCAGGTGGACTAATTACTTCATTAGGCTTTGATTGAACTCCAACTAAATTGTTATCAGTTGCACCAGGAAAAGTTGGGCTTTGATAAAAACTTCCATTCATAAAATTATCACCTCTATAGATAATATGAATATATCTTTAAAATTATTAAAAAATCAGTTATAATTATGGAGAATAGGATTGTGATAATATGGACGTAAAAACAATAACAGAAACAATAAAATCTCGTCAAATAATAAGTCGAACAATTATAATGATTATATCAGTATTTATACTTGCGCTAAATTATAATTTATTTTTATTATCAAATAATTTTGTAATTGGAGGGACTAGTGGGCTCGCTATAATTATTCAAAAGATTTTTAATATAGAACCATCATTTTTTATTTTTATAACAAGTCTTATTTTAATAATAATGTCAATAATATTTTTAGGATTTGAATCAACCAGCAAAACAATTATTGGCTCTTTATTGTATCCTATATTTATTTCTTTAACTAGCTCAATTGCTAAAATTATTACTCCTTATCTAAATTTTGAAAGTACTATTATTATTGTTCTTTTAGCAGGATTATTAAGTGGTCTTGCTAATGGGTTTATTTATAAAACAGGTTTTAATACTGGCGGTAGTGATGTTTTAATGAAAATAATTAATAAGTATTATAAAATTTCAGAGGGAAAATCTTTATTTATTGTCAATTTAATTATTATGTTATCTGGAGCATTTCTATTTGGAATTAATAAATTTATTTATGCTTTAATAATTTTATTTATAAACACAAAAGTAATTGATAGAATTTTAATTGGAATATCAAATAGTAAATTATTCTTTATACATACTAAAAAAATAAATGAAGTAAAAAAATTTATTATTGAGGAATTAAATTCAGGCGTTACTATATTTAATGCTACAGGAGGTTTTAGTAAACAAAAAAATGATGTTTTAATGTGTGTGGTTAAAACTAATGATTATTATTTATTTAAAGATGCTGTTTTAGAAATAGATCCTCATGCTTTTTTTGTAATTAATGACTGCTATGAAGTATCAGGCGGTGTAAAAGGTAAAAATTTCCCATTTATTTAAATAAAAACAGGTGTTATAATTATATAATAAGGAGTAAATAATGGAGTTAATAGAGATAAACAATTGTTATAAAACATATGGAAATGGAGTGACAGCTATAGCTGATCTTAATTTATCTATTAAAAAAGGTGAATTTGTTTTTCTAATTGGGGCCAGTGGAAGTGGAAAGTCAACTCTTATAAAAATGTTATATCGAGAAGAAAAACCAACTAAAGGAAGTGTTATAGTTGGAGGTATTAATGTAGCAAAATTAAGAAATGCTAAAGTTTATAAATTAAGAAGAAAACTGGGCATAGTATTCCAAGATTTTAAATTATTACCAAAACTTAACGTATATGAAAATGTTGCTTTTGCTTTAGAATCAATTGGAACTAATAAAGAAGACACCAGAAAAAAAGTATTAAGAGCACTTGAGAAAGTTGATTTAAAAGATAAAGTAAGAAGTTTTCCTAATCAATTATCTGGAGGAGAACAACAAAGAGTTTGTATTGCCAGAGCCATAGTAAATAATCCAAAAGTATTAATTTGCGATGAACCAACAGGGAATTTAGATCCAAAAATATCTAAAGAGATTGTTGATATTTTAAATAAAATAAATAAAGAATCAAAAACTACTATTATAATGGCTACTCACGATAAAGATATTGTAAATAAAATGAAAAAAAGAGTAATATTATTAGGCGGTGGAGTATTAAAAGATGATTGTGAGAAAGGAAGTTACAAAATAAATGAAAGCATTTAGAGTATTAACAAAATCAATTAGAGATGCATTTAAAAGTGTATTTCGTAATTTTAGTCTTTCAACTGCATCTATTGTATGTAGTAGTATAACTTTAATTCTAGTAGCAGCCGCTTTAATAGTATCTTATAATGTTAAAGATATAACAAAAGAATTAGAACATGAGCTTTCTATCATAGTTTATTTAAAAAAAGACACATCTAGTGAAAATATTACAGTAATAAAATCAAAATTAAATAATATGGAAAATATTGATAAGTTTGAATTTAAAAGTAAAGACGAGTGGAAACTTGAAATGAAAAATTCTAGTGAATCCTTAAATACCACTTTAGAGTATTTAGAAGAAAATCCTCTTTTAGACTCCTTTGTTGTAACTGTTAAAGATGCTAATCTTTTAAAACCAACAGCTGAAGAAATCAAAAAAATAGAATTTGTATCTAGTGCAGATTATGGAGAAGGAATGACTGAAAGCTTAGTAAAAGCTTTTAACGTTTTAGAAAAAGTAACAATTATAATTGTTGTATCTCTTGTTTTAGTAACTATATTTTTAATTGGCAATACAATTAAGTTAACAATTTTCTCAAGGAGAAATGAAATAGAAATAATGCGTTTAGTTGGAGCAAGTAATATATCAATAAAATTACCATTTATATTTGAAGGTTTTATATTGGGCCTGCTTGGTAGTATAATTCCTGTTTTGTTATCGATTTATGGTTATATCATAATGTATGATCATTTTAACGGTTACTTATTTTCACAATTAATTAAATTAATAAAACCATTTAATTTTATATTATATATTTCAATTGCTTTATTATTTATAGGAACGCTTATTGGAATGTTTGGAAGCTATAGAGCTGTAAGGAAGTATTTGAAAATATGAAAACTTTTAGAAAAATATTTGCTATTTTAGTTGTTTTAAGTTTCTTAATTAGTCCTTTTAATACATATGCAAAAGAAGCAGAAACTTTAGGAGATTTAAAAAATGAATTAGCAAGACTTAAACAAGAAAAAAGTAATAATGAAGCTAATAAACGAAATACCCAAGGTGAAATTGCTCAAAGACAAAATGATATTTCGAAAGCAGAAACCGAAATAAGCCAAGCAGAAACTGATATTAATAGTGCTGAAGAAGAAATTAATAATTCCAATGAAAAAATAGTAGGATTAAGAGAAGAAACCGATAAATTACTTGTATTTTTACAAGAAATGAAAAGTAATAATTCTTATGTTGAATATTTATTTGGATCAAATAGTATGACTGATTTAGTAATGCGTTTAAAAGCCATAGAACAAATAGCTGACTATAATCAAAATAAATTAAAAGAATTAGAAAACTTAATAAAAAGTAATGAACAACTAAAAGTGGATTTAAAGAATAAACAAGATGATTTAAACAATAAAATAGCTATTTATCAAGATAAAATAAAAAATTTATATGGTAATTTAGAAGCTTATGATAAGTTTGACTTAGATATAGATACTAAAATAAAAGTTGCTCAAAGTCAAGTTAACCACTATGCTGCAAAAAGTAGGGAGATTTTCAAATATGAAAAAGATGATGCAACTTTAACTGAACTTAGTATAACTCCTTATAATGGTGGCTGGCTAAAACCTCTTAAGAAAGGTGTTACAACTAGTACTATTGGAACACGCTGGGGCTCATACCATAACGCTCTTGATATTGGTGGTAATGCTGAGGGAACACCAGTATTTGCAGCTGCTGCAGGACGAGTTTCTGGTTTTATTTCTCATTATAAATGTGGTGGCAATATGCTTTATATTGATGTAGTTGTAGGCGGAAAACAATATACAACTTACTATTATCATTTATTAAAAGTGAATGTTAAAGTTGGAGATACAGTTAATCAAAATACAGTTATTGGAACTGTAGGTGGCTATTCAACAAGTACCAGTCATGGTGGATATGATTCTTGTACTACAGGAGCTCATTTACACTATGGAGTAGCAAGAGGTTTTTTCACGGGAACAATAAATCGTAATACTGTTTTAACCCCACCAGGATTTCCAAATACAAAAGGATACAGATTTAATTCCAGAACTGATTACTATGGATAAATAAAATAAAGCCAATATAAAAAATCTTTATTTTATTTTTTTATTTGATATAATTTAAATATAATAAACAAATGAAATTATTATAGATAGGAGTAAAAATTATGTTTTTTAGAAATAAAAATAAAATTTTGGAAAAACCATTATCATATTGGGAAGAAAAATCTTATATGCTTGCAATACTTAAAGATGATGAACCAGATATTTTAAAAAAAAGTATTGATAGAATAGCTTCGATAAAAGGAGTAAAAGTAAAAGATAATCATTATTCTATAGATGATAATGTTATATATGTAAATTTAAGTTATGATAAAGAAGATTATGAAATAGGAATATTTTATGGAAATATTAAGGTCCCTGAATTTTATTTAAACAAAAATTTTCTATTTACTAATAAAGAAAGAGAAGAAATTTTAGTAGCTAAAAAATCATTAACTATTTTTATGAAATTTAATGAAAATATCCAAAAATCATTTCATTTACAATTGAAGTTGATTTTTAATCTTGTTCCAAATCTAATAGGAGTTTTGGATGAAAGCGCAGAGAATATTTTGCCTCAAAAATGGGTAAAAATGGCTTCTAAATCAGATGTTTTACCAAGCTCTGAAGATTTATTTACAATACAAGTTGTTCATGGAGAAAATAAAAAAATTTGGTTGCATACTCATGGATGTAATAGATGTGGAGTTACAGAACTAGAAATATTAGATTCAAATGAAGAAAATTTTAAAAATCATTATAATTTAATTAAATATTATGCGATGTATTTAATAGATGCAAAAGATAAAATAGATGCAAGATACAAAGGGGCATATCTTGGACGTTTAATTAACGGCATGCCCATTGTAACAACATGCATTTCTTGGACAGAGGGGATAACTAAATACAAAAGATTAAAATTAGGTAATTTAGAAGATAGAAAAAATGGCCATAATAGTAAAACAAGTATTATTTTTTTATATACTAGTGAAGAAGATGAAAATAATAAAGTGATGAAACCAATTTCAATTTATGATAAATGGTGGGGAGATAATCCAATATATTTTATAAGTGATCAAGAAACAGCTAGAATGAAAGAACTTGCTATAGAAAGATTTCATTATGTAAAAAATAACCTTGAAGGTAATACAGTTTTAATAAAAATTGGTCTTCCTTTAAAAGAACCTGGTGAATTTGAACATATTTGGTTTGAGTTAAAGGAAATAAAAGGAAATAAAATAAAAGCTATATTAACTCAAGAGCCTTATGAAATAAAAGATATTCATGAAGGAGACGAAGATTGGTACTCTATAAAAGATGTAACAGATTGGATTATATATACTAAAGAAAGGGCTATATCACCAAGCACCGCCTATCTTTTAGAAAAATAAAAAAGCATTTTAAATGTGTTTTTTTATGGTAGTAATATGATATAATAAAAAAATATTAAAAGGTGAATAGTATGAAGAAAAATATAAAAATGTTAAAAGTATTTTTTAAAGTTATTAAAGGAAATACAAAAGAAACAAACTTAATACTACCTAATAGTTATAAAAAATCCATAAAAGATATAGACTATAAAAAATTAAAGAAAATGGGAATTAAAAATTTATTATTTGATATAGATAATACAATAATGCCTGTAAATACTATATTTATAAATAAAGATTTAAAAGATTTTTTTAAAAAATTGAAAAAAGATTTTAATATATGCTTAATAAGTAACAACAATTTAAAAAGAGTATTTCCAGTTTTAACTGAATTAGAAGTAAACGGAATTTCATCGGCAAATAAACCAAATAAAAATGGTTTTGATAGAGCATTAAAAATAATTAAAGGAAATATAAAAGAAACAGCTATAATTGGAGATCAAATGTTAACAGATATATATGGTGGTAAAAAATATGGTTTATATACAATATTAGTTGAACCATTTAAAAGAAAATATGATTTAAAAACAGGAATTAATAGAATACTTCAAAATTTGTTATTAAAAAGAATGAAAAAAATAACGAGGTATAAGTATTACTAAGGAGGTAAGAAAATGACATTTTCGAGTCGTTTGAAAGAAGAAATAGCTAGTTTAGATAGTAATATTAATGAAAAAAGAGCAGAACTCTCAGCAATTTTACGATATGATTCTAGATTAGATACTAATAAACTAATCATAACTTGTGAAAATGCCAAAATTGCTAGAAGAATATACAGAAACTTAAAAGAGATATTTAATATAAACATTAATATTATAGTAAGAAATCAAAAAAAATTAAGAGTAAAGCAAATATATATTTTAGAAATAAAGAATAAAGCAATGTTTATTTTAGAAGCACTAAATATATATAAAAATAATAGAAAAATACCAGATAAATCTATTTATTATGAAACAAAAGAAGAAAAAATTGCTTATATAAGAGGAGCTTTTTTAACTACTGGTTCTATAAATGATCCTAGTACTAGTGGCTATCACTTAGAATTTGTCTTATTACAAGAAGAAGATGCTATATTTATAAAAGATATTTTAAAAGATTTAAAATTTTTTAGTAAAATTTTAAAAAGAGGAAATCGTTATATGATTTATATTAAATCGGCTGAGGAAATAAGTGATATTATTAAATTATTTCGAGCTATTAATTCTTTATTTTATTTTGAAGATATAAGAATATATCGTGACCATAAAAATATGGTCAATCGTCTTACAAATTGTGAAGTGGCAAATCAAGAAAAAACAACAAGAGTTGGAATGAAACAAATTGCAAGTATTAAATATTTGAAAGAAAATGATTTATTTGATTTATTAGAAGAAAATACTAAAATAGTTTTAGAATATCGCTATAAATACCCCGAAGCATCTTATCAAGAACTTTCTAATATTATTTCTTTAGAAACTGATTATAAAATTGGCAAATCAGGCATTAACCATCACTTAATAAAAATGAAGAAAATAATTGAAAATATAAAAAAATTATAGTATTTTATCTATAATTCCATAATCTAAAGCTTCATTTGAATCCATGTAGAAATCTCTTTCCATATCTCTTTTTAATGTAGCAATTTTTTTATTTGTTTTTTCAGACAATATTTTTATCAATTTATTTTTTGTTTTTAATATTTGATCAGCTACTATTTTTATATCAGTCGCTTGACCTTGTATTCCTCCAAGTGGTTGATGAATCATTATACAAGCATTCTTAAGTGCACATCTTTCATCTCCACAAGCAAGTAAAAAGGCACCCATACTAGCTGCTAGCCCAACAACAATCGTTTTAACATCACTTTTAATGAAATTCATAGTATCCATTATGGCAAATCCACTATTAACTTCTCCCCCAGGGCTGTTAATATATAAACAAATTTCTTCATGATTTATTGAATCTAAATATAATAATTCGCTAATTACAATATTAGCGCTAGCTTCATTAATTTCACCAGTTAAAAACACAATCCTATCTTGTAAAAGTCTCGAGTATAAATCATATGCATATTCACGGCTGCTACTTTTTTCAACAACTGTTGGAATAATATTCATTTTAATCACCTATTAATATAATAGAAAAAAAGTTAAAAAATTATACAAGAAAATTATGACAAATTATATCTAATATGATAAAATTAATAATAGAATATGAGGGGTAATATGAAAGAGATTACTATAACATTTAATAATGGGACAACTAAATCTTTTAAGGAAAATACATCTGTCGAGGTCATTTCAGAATATTATCAACAATTTATGAAAAATCCAATTTTAGGAGCAAGATTAAATAATGAAATAATTACTATGAATAGTTTAGTAAAAAAAGATTGTAAAATTGATTTTATTGATATTTGCGATGCCTATGGATATAGAATGTACCAAGGTGCCTTAAAATTTATTTTTGAAGTTGCTGTAAAAGAAGTCTTCAAAAAAGCAGAAGTAAGATTTTTACATAGTGTTCCAAAGGGTATAATGACTGAAATTGAACATAACACTAATATTGTTAAGGATGATTTAACAAAAATAAAAGAAAAAATGGCTGAAATTATAAGTAATAACCTAAAAATAGAAAAATATAATGTTCTAAAAAAAGATGCCATAAATTTTTATAGAAAAATTAATATGCCCGAAAAAGCTTTTAATATTCATAATACTAATAATAAAGTAGTAGATTTTTATAAATTAAAAAATATTTATAATTATTATTATACCGAAATGCCTTTTAGCACTAAGAATATAAATAAATTTGATTTAATTTATTTAGGAAAAAATAGAATAGTATTAGTATATCCAAGTGCCAGAACAAGTGGATTAGTTCCAGAATATGTTCATTATGATAATATAATAGATAATTTTTCAGAAAATCAAAAATGGTTAGAAATTATGGAAGTAGAATATTTACCAGAGCTTAATAGTATTATAAGCTGTAATAAAATAAAAGAATTGATAAAATCTAATGAACTAAGATTTAATGATCAAATATCAAAAGTGGCTAAAGAAATAGTTGGAGATAATAAAATTAAAATAGTTTTAATATCTGGGCCTTCATCAAGTGGTAAAACAACAACCAATAATCGTTTATCAAGCTATTTAAATTCAATGGGTTATAAAACAATACCTATTTCAGTTGATGATTATTATAAGGATAAAGAAGAATTTGAAAGAGAAAATGTTAAAAATAGAGAAGTTTTAGAATCAATAGATACAAATATGCTTAACGAAGATTTAAATGATTTATTAAATGGAAAAGAAATTCATCTTCCTTCATATGATTTTTTAAGTGATAAAAAGACTAGAAGAATAGAAAGTGTAAAAATGGATGAAAAAACTATCCTTTTAGTAGAAGGTTTGCATTGTTTAAATGATGAGCTTACAAAAGATATAGATAATGATTGTAAGTATAAAATATATTTAAGCCCTTTTATACCCTTAGAAATTGATCGACATAACTATGTTTCAACAGTAGATTTACGTTTGTTAAGAAGAATTATAAGAGATAACCGTACTCGAGCCACAACTGTTTCTGAAACAATTGAAATGTGGCAAACCGTAAGAGAAGGAGAAGAAAAGTATATTTTTCCCTATATACACCAAGCTAATAAAGTAATAAATACTTCATATGTTTTTGAAGTTGGTGTGTTAAAAGTTTATGTAGAACCACTTTTATATTCAGTAGGACTAGATTCCCCATATTATGAAGAAGCCAGAAGACTTATAAATTTTTTACAAGGTTTCTATTCAATATCAAGTGAATATATAAGTAAAGATTCTATTTTAAGAGAATTTATTGGAGAAGGAGAGTAAGAAATGATAAAAGTAGCAATTAATGGATTTGGAAGAATAGGAAGAGTAGCCTTTAGAGAGATGCTAAAAGATAGCATATTTGATGTTGTTGCTATAAATGATTTAACAAATGCAGAAGAACTAGCATATTTATTAAAATATGATACTAACCATCGTAGATTAGACATGAATATTACAAGTGTTGATAATTACTTAGTTGTTAACAATAAAAAAATCAAAATATATAGTGTGAAAGATCCAGAAAATTTACCATGGAATGAATTAGGCATAGACTTAGTTCTAGAGTGTACTGGTCTATTTACCAGTATTGAAGGAGCAGAAAAACATATTAAAGCTGGAGCCAAAAAAGTTTTATTATCAGCCCCAGCTAAAGATGATATTAAGACTATAGTTTTTAATGTTAATGATAATACCTTAAAAAGTGAAGATAAAATAATAAGTGGAGCTTCATGTACAACCAACTGTCTTACTCCAGTATTAAAAGTTTTAAATAGTTCTTTTGGCATAAAAAAAGGTTTTATGTCAACAATTCATGCTTATACAAATGATCAAGCAAACCTTGATGTGCCTCATAAAAAAGGTATCAAAGAAAGAAGAGGAAGAGCAAGTGCTATGAACATAGTTCCAACTTCAACGGGGGTTTTAAAAGCTATAGGGAAAGTTTTACCAGAACTTGAAGGTAAAATAGATGGATTAGCTTATCGTGTTCCTGTAAGTGATGGATCATTAGTTGACTTAACAGTAGAGCTAAATAAAAGTACAACCAAAGAAGAAATAAATAAAATATTAGAACAAAATCAAAATGAAACTTTAAAAACTACATATGATCCAATAGTATCAAGCGATATTATAGGTACATCTTGTGGTTCATTAGTAGATTTATCTCTAACAAAAGTTTTAGAAGTAGAAGGAAAACAATTAGTTAAAATATCTGCTTGGTATGATAACGAAGTAGGATACACTTGCCAAATGTTAAGAACAGCAAAAAAAATGCTTCAAAAATATTAAGTCTCTTTTTATTCTACTTTTTTTTTAAATATAAAAAAATTTAATAAATATGTAAAGTTAATAATAAATTTTTTATTAACTTTTTATTTTTCTGCTATACTATTATTAAGTGGTGGTTTTTGCATGAAACAAAGATTAAAAAAAATGGATGTCAAAAATAAAAGAGTAATTGTTAGATTTGATTATAATGTTCCCATTAAAGATGGAGTTATTTTGGATGCCACCAAAATCTATGAAAGTCTTCCTACAATAAATTATTTAATAGAAAATGAAGCTAAAATAATAATATTGAGTCATTTAGGAAAAGTTAGAACTATAGAAGATAAAGAGTTTAATACTTTATATCCAGTTTGTGATAAATTAAGTGAAATATTAAATAAATATATTACATTTGAATCTAATATTTTAGATCCTAAACTTATAGAAAAAACAAATGAACTAAAACCTGGCGAAATTATAATGCTCGAAAATACCAGATTTCTAGATTTAGATGGTAAAAAAGAATCAATTTGTGATTTTGAAACATCAAGATTTTTATCAAGCCTTGGAGATATTTTTGTTTTAGATGCTTTTGCATCAAGTCATAGAAGACATGCCTCAACTGTAGGAATAGCTAAATTTATTCCAAGTTGTATAGGATTATCCTTAGAAAAAGAATTAAATAATCTTGATTCATTAATTATAAACCCTGCTCACCCTTTTACTGTTATTATGGGAGGAGCTAAAGTAGAAGATAAATTACTATTAATAGAAAAAATATTAACAAAATGTGATTTTTTATTATTAGCTGGAGGTCTTGCTAATAGTTTTTTAAAAGCTTTAAATTTTAAAATTGGTAGTTCGTTAGCTTCTCATAATAAAGAAGTTGTTAATAAGTTAAAAGAGATAATGTTAAAAAATAAAAATAAAATAATGCTCCCTTTAGATGCGATAGTTGGTTGTAGTTATGATAAAAACTATGTTAAATATAAAAAAATAAATAAGATAGAAGATAATGAAATAATATATGATATAGGAACTAAAACTATTGAAAAATATAAATTAACAATAGAAAAAAGTAAGACTATTTTTATGAATGGGACAATGGGTTTATATGAAGATAAAAGATATTCTAATGGAACAAGAGAAATTTTAGAAATTGTTCAAAAAAATAATGGCAAAAAAATAGCTGGTGGCGGTGATGCTGTATCTTCAATAAAAAATTTAGGATATCAAGAGGCTTTTACGTATTTATCTTGTGGTGGTGGAGCAACTTTAGAATACTTAATAAAAGGCCATTTAATTGCTATTGATAATATTATGGAGAGTGATGAAATTGAAGTACTTGATGTTTAATTTAAAATCTAATTTAGATTTAAAAGAATTATTAAAATATAAAGAATTTATAACAAATTATGATTTTAGTAAATATAATTTAATATTATTTCCTGCAAATATTTACTTACCTTTTTTTTATAATACTTCTATAACTTTAGGAGTTCAAAATATAAGTTTATATGAAACAGAAATATTAACTGATGTAATTTTACCAAGGCAATTAAAAAGTTTAAAAGTTAAATATACTTTATTAAACCATGCGGAAGTTAATGATACATTAAATAATATTATACTTAAAATCAGAATAGCATCAAAAAATAGGATTAAAATAGTCTTAATAATTGGAGAGAAAGAACAAACTAATAAAGAAGAAACACTTATATATTTAAAAGAACAAATAAATATAATATTTAGTAATTTATCTTTAGAAGAAATAAAAAACATAATAATCGCATATGAACCAAGTTGGTTAATAAATCAAAATTTTAGTATTAATTTAAATGATTTAACATATTTAATAGATAATTTAAAAAATGATACAAAAAATACTTATAAAATGAATATACCTATTATATATGGTGGTAGTATTAATGACAAAAATTTTAAAAACATATCTAAATTAGATAATTTAGATGGATATTTAATCGGAAATTCTTGTAAAAATGAGGAAAATGTTGTCAAATTGCTATCAAGCTTATAAAATTTAGCAAATTTTGACACTTTTTTACAGGATTCGACAAAACCTTCTCTAGTAATTTATATGTATTTTATTTTATAATTAAAGTGCGTGCAGTAAATATAAATAAGAGGAGAGGAAAATGAAAAAAAATATTAATGTTCTTATTATAGATGATAATGAAACATTTATAAAAGAACTTGAAAATAATTTTAGTAGTCACGCAGTAATTAATGTAGTAAAAGCTTTTCAAGATAGTAGATTAGGACTTGAATATATTATAGAAAATTCTAAAAGTTTTGATATATTATTATTAGATATTATAATGCCTGAAGTGGATGGGATAACAATTTTAGAAGAGTTAAAGAATAAAAATATTAATAAAAAAATTATTGTTTTATCAAGTTATAAAACTGAAAAAACTTTAAAAATGATTAGTCAATATGAAGTAGATTATTATATGCCAAAACCAATAAATATCAAAATATTAGAAAAAAGAATTATGGGTATTGAATCAGAAATAATAGAACAAAAAGTAGATGCAAAAGAAAACAAAGTCGAAATAGAAATAAGTAAAATGCTTCATGATTTAGGAATTCCTTCTCATATTAGAGGATATCAATACATAAGAGATGGAGTGTATATGATGTATAAAAGCAAAGATAAATTAATTGGTATAACTAAATATATATATCCAGAAATAGCAACTAGATATGATACAACAGCAAGTAGAGTTGAAAGGGCAATTCGTCATGCAATAGAAGTAAGTTGGGCTAGAGGAGATTATGACTTAATGGAACATATTTTTGGACATAGTGTTGATTATGATAGAAGTAAACCAACTAATTCAGAATTCATAGCAGCAATCGCAGATAATATAAGATTAAAAAATAGATTAGCAATATAGACTTTTCGCGAAAGTCTTTTTTTTGACAAAATTTTTTTTATGGTGTATGATATTTTGCAAACAAAGGGGGATGAAAATAAAGTGGATAATATTATAATAAAAGAAACTATGTTAAATAATAAAAACCAAATATTAATTTTATATCAAGAATTTTTAATGAATTATACTATATTAAATAGATTGTTTGAGATGCAAAATCCTGTAGAAATATATGCTATGTTTAACTATTTATTATATAATGGTTATTTATCCACAAATAAAAAATTTGAATTTCAAGACCAAAGATTACATGGAAAATTTTTTGCATCAGGTTCACTAGTTTTAACAGGAAAAGCAGTCTGTAGGAATATATCGCCAATGTTAACTGATATTTTAAACAGAAGTCAAATAAAAGCTTATAATTTATCCACATATTTTCCAAAATATTTAATTAATATCAAAAAAGTTGCCACTCCAGAATATTCTCAAGAAGAATTAGCTAATTGGATTAATAATCATATAAATGATCCCAAAAAGTCTAAAAAATTGATAGAAAAAATTGAAAGATTTTCAGATGATAAAGGAAAAAATATTGAATTACAATTAAAAAAATCTGAAGAACAAGATTTTATGGAATCTTTTTTCGGTAATCATGTTATAACTATGGCTATAAAAGATAATAAAAATTATTTTTTAGATTCTACTTCAAAATCATTATTTAGTTCTTTAGATTCTGATAGTTATAAATTATACAATGATAAAGACCAAATAATTGAAATAAAAAAATTAAAAACTTTATTTTGGTATAACACTTTAGAAGAATATTTAGAAATCTATAAAAGATTATTAGGAAAATATTCATCAAAGCCAAATTTAGCTGAAAAAATGGTCATAGAAAAAGTTTCCTTGTTATGTGAAAATAATAAAGACGTTTTAAACAGCTTCTATAATGAAAATAAAGAACTATATGAAGAAATTACAAATAGAATTAAAACAATTAAAATTTAGCCCCTTGACAAATTAAAAGTTAATGTAGTATTATATGCAACAATGTCAAAGAGGGGGAATATATATGAAAAAAGGGACGTTAAAGAAAAAAAGAAAAATGTTAAAACTAAAAAGATATGCGCTTAGCTTTTTATTAGGTACATGTATTGTTGCGCAAGCATCTATAAAAAACAATAACTCTAATATAAGTTATGCATTAGATGTGTCTAAAAGTACCGAAAATCCTTCCTGGGGGGGGGGTAGCCTTACCATAGATAAAAAAGGTAAAGAACTAGCACAATATTATAAAGAATATATAGAATTTAATAAAAATTATAATATTAAAGATGAAATAGACGAAGTTCAAAACTTAACTGCTGGAATAAGTAGAGAACAACTATTAGATTTAGTATATGAAAGAGAACCAGATTATGGGTTCCCTTGTAGTCTTGATTTACAAAAACATATCAGAAATATAGCTGATAAATATGAAGTCCCTTTTGAAGTAATAATGATTCTTTTAGATCAAGAGTCAAATGGTCATTGGAAAGATAATGGTAAAATATCTCCAACAAATGATTATGGACTTGCCCAAATACATTACACAGTATTGCCGCTTGTCCAAAAAGGAACTGGACTAACCAAAGAGCAAATTTTAAATGACCCTTATGCAGCAGCAGAAGCTTGTGCGTATATTGTTAAATATACATGGGGCTTTCTAGGATATGACTTAAATAATTTTCATTATTTAAATACATTTGGTTCATATTGTGCTTGGATAGATTGGCAAAAAAGCCCAGAAGCTAGAATTTACGCCGATAGTTGTATTAAAAGACTAAAAGAGCATTTTTGGCTTACTGATGAACAAGTTAATGATCCAAAACTTTATAGAAGTTATACAAAATAGTATTATTTGATTAATACTTTTTTTATTTTTTTTGTAAAAAATATAGTTTTTTTCATCTACATATGATAGTATTAATACGAAAATGGTGGTTGTATGAAAAAAATATTAACAATAATTTTAGATGGTTTTGGCTATAGTACTGATAAAGAAGGAAACGCTATTGCATCAGCATCTCCTAAAGAATTTGAGTATTTGTGGGGAAATTATCCTCATGCTTTATTAGAAGCTTCAGGACCTGCTATAGGCCTATTGGAAGGGCAATTTGGAAATAGCGAAGTAGGACATATGACCATAGGAGCAGGAAGAAAAATAACTCAAAATATAGATCGTATTCATGAATATTTAAATAATAAAATTTTAGAGGACGAAAAATTTAAAAATTTAGTAAATGATACAATAAATAATAATAAAAGAATACATTTAATGGGATTATTTAGTGATGGAAAAGTGCACTCCGATATGAATCATTTTTTAAAATTATATAAAAGATTAGTTCAAAATGATATCAAAAATATTTATTTTCATTTAATAACTGATGGAAGAGACACTAAAACTAATGTTTCATATAAATATATAGAAGAGTTAAATAATGAAATAATGGAAAATAAAGTTGGTAAAATAGCAACTATTTGTGGAAGATATTATGCTATGGATCGTGATAATAAAATAGAAAGAACTAAAGTTTATTATGATTTAGTAGTAAATGGTATAGGAAATAAAATAAATGATATTGAAGGAGCAATTAATACATTATATCAAAAAAATGTAACAGACGAATTTTTATATCCTCTTTTAATAGATGATGAAGGTACTATAAAAGATGGAGATATTTTAATATGGATAAATTATCGAACTGATAGAGCAAAACAAATTTTGGATGCAATAACTACTATTGAGTATAATAAATTTACTACTAAAAAGTTTAATAGTTTAAAAACATTTTCATTTATCCCAATTGATGATAATATAAAAACAGAATATTTTTTAGAAGATGAACCTATAAAAAATCCTTTAGGAATTTATTTGTCTCAACTAGGGCTTACTCAAGCTCGAATTGCTGAAACTGAAAAATATGCTCATGTAACCTATTTTTTTGATGGGAAATATAATGGAAACATAGAAAATTGTTCAAAACATTTAATACCATCATTAAAAATAAAAACTTATGATTTAGATCCAAGAATGAGTGCTGTTGCAGTAACAAAAGAAACACTTAGTTGTATGGAACAAGACCTAGACTTTATTTTAGTAAATTTTGCTAATCCCGATATGGTAGGTCACACAGGATCATATGATGCAACAGTAAAAGCTATAATGTCTGTAGATGCTTGTTTAAAGAAAATAATAGAAGAAGCAGAAAATAATTTTTATACTGTAATAGTAACTGCTGATCATGGCAATGCCGATAAAATGATAGATAATGAAGGAAATATTGTAACAACTCATACTAATGCAAAAGTGCCCTTTATTATTACAGATAAAAGTGTTAAAATAAATAGTAATGGAGATTTAACAAATATAGCTCCAACCATATTAGACTATATGGATATTGCAATTCCAAAAGAAATGAGAGAAAGTAAAAGTTTATTAATCAGATAGGGGGATATATATGAAGAAAATAATTTTTGCAATATTTTTATGGATTTTGCCACTAACCGTATATGCTGGAAATATATCATGGGAAAGTACAACTCATAGTTATAATGATACTTATGATATTATTATAAAAGCAAATGATACAAGTGCCAATTATTTTTCTGGTACTTTAAATATTACTAATGGTACTATAACAAAAATTTCTATGAGTAATGGCTGGATAAATAAAACTGGAGGAAGTAATAGTTTCTATTTTTATCATAATGGAATATCAAGTGGTAGTTTTGTAATAGCGACTGTGACTGTTAAAATGACAGGACATAGTACTTATTATATTGGGAATCCAAATTATGGAACAAATAAATGTACAAAAGATAATTATAATATTTTATATAATGAAAATGGAAATGTAGTTGACCAAAATACTTATAATAATAGTTATTGTAGTAAAAGTAATGATGCTACATTAAAATCTTTAGAAATAAATAATTATTCATTAAATAAAATATTTAATAAAAATTCAACTACATATAACACTTTTGTGCCTAATAATATATCCAGTGTATCCTTTAAAGCAGAGCCAAACCATCCTAAAGCTATTATAACAAGTGGTTTATCTTGTAATTTAAAAGGCAATATTACTGTATGTAGAATAGAAGTAAAAGCCGAAAATGGTAAAACTAATACATATTTTGTTAATGTTTATAAAAATAATGATTCTAATAATACATCAAATAATGATATTAATAATTTTAAAGTTCATAATGGGGTATTAAATAAACCATTTAATATAAATACTAACTATTATGAAGTTAAAGTAGATGACAATACAGACTATATATATTTTGAATTTGATACTCCAAGTAATCATTATAATCAAAAATGTAGTAGTAAAGCTGATACGTGTAGCTTTAATGTTAATGTTAATAATAGAAAATATTCTTATACTTTTAAATTAAATTCAAACAATAATATTGCTACAACTAATACCAATAATACATCAAGTAATAATAGTTATACAACTAAGAAAGTTAAATCAGCAACTAGTAATAATAGTACAAAAAAGAATGCAAAAACTAATAAAGATGGTAGTGTTTCTAAACAAAATGAAGTAACTATTGAAGAAACAAATAAAAATGATGAAATTATAAATGATGAAGATAAAACTATTAATCCAATTGATAATTCTAAAAAAAGAAATAAAAAAGAAGTAAAAGAAGAAGAAACAACTAAAGAACAAGAAAATGATTCTAAAAAAGATGTTTTCCAAAAAAATACATTTTTTGTTATTTTAGCTGGAGTAAACTTAACCCTTGGAATAATTATTGGTAGATTTATTAAAAGAAGATAATTCTATCATAAGTTTATAAGAAGTTTAAAGAACACTAAAATAGTAAATTACAATTGCTAATAGCGTTCTTTTTTGTATGAATTTAACTAAAAAACTTTTAATATTTGATATAATGTAGTATAATTATAAATACCTTATATAGAGAGGTGGAATATGAAAAAATTAAAGAATTTATGGGTTGAAAATCGTGTATTATTTGTACTGTTTATTACTGTCATAGTTTGTATTTTTATTATAATAGGAGTTTGTGTAAAATATTTTTTTGGTTCATCTGATTCCAGTTATGGTGAAAGACTTGAAGGAATAGAAAAAGTAGAAGTAACAAATGATATAAAAAATAATTATTTAAATAAAATGAAAGAAGATACTTCAATTAAAGATGTAAGTATTTTAAATAAAGGTAGAATTATTTATATAACATTAAATTTTAATGAACCAACAACATTAATAGAAGCAGAAAGTAAAGCATTATCTTCACTAGAAAATTTTGATGAAAATTATCAAGCTTATTATGATTTTAATATTACATTGAAACAAGATGAAAGCAGTACTTCTTCGGGATTCTTAATTATGGGGGCTAAAAATGCAAATGGTACTGGACTAAGTTGGAATAATAATACAGAAGTCAATAATGGAGAGTAGTTATGAAAAAGAAGAAAATTATAATTATAATAATAATATTACTTTTGATTGGAATAATCGGAGGAATTATATATTGGAATTTTAAAGATAATAACAAATTGACTGCTGATGAAAAAAGGTATTTAGCAAGTAATATAAAAACTGTTCAAAATATCAATGTTATTAATAATGTTAATATTTTTGGCTCTGATGGAAAAGGATTATTTTATGATTTTATTGATGATTTTTCTAGGAATTATAGTATAAAATTTAATAATGTAACTTATAATTTGACTGAAAATGTAAATGGTTTATCTTTTACAAGCGGAAATACTATAGCAGAAAATGAGCTTGCTTTTTATGAAGATCATTATGTATTAGTATCAAAAAAATATGAATATATAAGTGATTTTAATAAAATAAAAGATTTAAAAATAGGTGTTACTCAAGACTCATTATCTTATATAAGTAGTTTTATAAATAATAATGTTTCACTAAATACTTATAAAAATAGTGAAGAATTACTAAAAAATTTTGATGAACAAGAAAATATTAAATATATACTAGTACCATTAAATATATACATGGATACTATTCTTTCTAAAAATTATTCTATAGTATATCATTTTGGAGATATGAAATATTATTATAAATTATCAGGTGATAATAGTGCTTTAAACAATATATTAAAAAAATATTATAATAAATGGAGCAAAAATCATTTTGATGAATATTATAGAAAACACTTATTTGATTTGTTTCAAGAAAATTTAAAAATATCACAAACAGAAATTGATGCTATGCAAAGTATTTCATATAATTATGGAATGTTTGATTATAGTCCTTATGAAATTTTAACAGGAGGAAATTATGGAGGAATAATAGCTCAAATTATGAGTGAATTTAAAGAGTTTAGTGGAATAGATATAAAATTTGTTAAATATAAAAATGAAAAAAAATATCTAAATGCAATAAATAAAGGTGATGCTAATATCTATTTTAATTTCTTTAGTTCAAATAATAATTTCACTAATATTCATTCTACTATTCCAATAAATTTTGAAGTACTAATAAATAAAAAAGATAGCCAAGTAATAAATTCATTAGCATCTTTAAAAAATCAAGAGGTATATCTATATGGAAATAGTATTTTGAATTCATTATTATCAGCTAATAATAGTTTAAAAATTAAAACTTATAAAGATTTAGGTGAGTTAAAAAAAGCTGTTAAAAAAGAAAAGATAATTATTATGGATAGTACAATGTATACAGCTTATCGTAATAATATTTTAAATGACTATAGTTCAAGATATACTGGTACATTAAATAATGACTACTTATTTAAAACATCAGCTAATGAAACTTTTAATAAATTATTTCAAAATTATATTAATATGAAAGATATAAAAGAAATAATTAATAAAGGTATTTACAATCATGATTTAACTTATAAAACAGGAACAATTACTGGTACTATTGCTCGCTATTTTATGTATATATTATTAATATTTGTAATTACCTTCTTATATGTTTATAAAGTGACTAAAAAAGTAAAAATATCTAAAAAAATCAAAAAAGAAGATAAACTTAAATATATTGATCAGTTAACATCATTAAAAAATCGAAATTATTTATCAGAAAATATGGAAGCGTGGGATAAAAATACTGTTTATCCCCAAACTATTATTGTAGTAGGTTTAAATAATTTACAAGAGATAAATGACACAGTAAGTTATGAACAAGGAGATGTCCAAATAAAAAGTGCTGCCAATATTTTAGTTAAAAACCAGTTAGATAATAGTGATATTATAAGAACTGATGGTAATGAATTTGTTATATATTTAGTAGGGTATGCCCAAAAACAAATAACAAGTTATATTCATAAACTAAATAAAGAATTTAAAAAACTACCATATAATTATGGGGCATCTATCGGATATAGCATGATTACAGATGATATAAAATCAATAGAAGATGCAATAAACGAAGCAATAGAAGACGTAAATAAACAAAAGAAAAATGTTAAAAAAGAGGAATTATAATGATTACGAGGTTAAAAAATTTTTTAAATAATGTTTATGTTGTAATCAAAAGGCCAGAAATGTTACTTCTACCAGGACAACTGGCTTTCTTTTTTATATTATCTGTAGTTCCCATATTAACTATAATAAGCTATGGCTCAACAATTCTTAATTTGCCAGTTGATATAATATTTAATTTTTTGTCTGGAGCGTTTGGTGGAAATCTAGCAGGATTATTAACACCCGTAGTAGCAAAACCTAATGTGACATTAAGTTTTTTTATAACTATCTTAATGGGATTTTATATAGCGAGTAATGGAGCATCATCAATAATAATTACATCAAATCATATATATGGAATTAAAAACTCATCCTTTATTAAAAGGAAAATAAAAGGTCTTATAATGACAACAATTTTAGTTCTTCTATTTACTTTTATTTTAATATTTCTAGTATTTGGTAAAAATATTATAGGTATAATTGAAATGGCAAATATTGATACGCGTGTAATATCACTAGCTTATAATATAATTAAAGGCCCAATTACATGGTTAATAATATTCATTTTTATAAAAATAATCTATACTATGGCTCCTGATAGAAAAATACCAAGTAGTTATGTTAATTATGGGGCAGTTTTTACGACAATTATGTGGATTATAGTAACATCAATTTATTCATATTATACAAGCCATTTTGCTAATTACACAATATATTATGGGGGTCTTGCCAATATTATTATATTAATGTTATGGGTATATTTTTTAGCATATATATTTGTTATAGGAATGGCACTAAATTACAAGGAAGAAATTGTTAAATTGGAAAAAACAGGGACAATTAAACTAGATTTTAAGTAAATAATAAATTTGTACACAAGTATTACTTAGTACACCAAATTTATTTTTGATATCAACTTAATATTATAGGTATTAACGATATTGAAAAGTAATACTTAAAAAGAAAGGTTTAAACTTTCTTTTTTTTAGTAGTATGCTATAATTTTATAAAATATATTAAAAAGAAAGAAGAGATAAGATGAAAATCAAAAATAAAAAAACAAATTATAGTAAAAAAAGTAAGTATTTAGCTTTGTTTATTATATCAACAATTTTAGTTAATCAGCAAGTACTTCCTACTTATATAAAAGAAGAAGAATTTGAACTAAAAATAGAAAAAAATGAAGAAAGTGTGAATTTAACTAGAAAAAAGATAAAAAAGAATACCAATAATATAAACAAAGGTTATAAAAGAAAAATTAATATGATATAATAATCCCTAATTGGAGTGTGATTAAAAATGCTAGTATATGGAAAAAATGTTTTAAAAGATATTGAAGTAGAAAAAATTCATAAAGTGTATATTATAGATAATTTTAAAGATAATAAAATAATGGCATATATTAAAAAAAATAATATAAAATATGTAAATACTAAAAAGGATCAATTAGACAGAATGATAAAAGGTAATCATCAAGGTATAATAATTGATATTGATGATTATAAATATTATAAATACGAAGATCTTTTAAAAGAAGAATTTATAGTAGTTTTAGATCATATAGAAGATGTTCATAATTTAGGAGCGATAATAAGAACTTGTGAAGCCGCAGGGATAAAATCTATTGTAATAGCTAAAGATAGATGCGCAAGAGTAAATGAAACCGTTATGAAAACAAGCTGTGGAGCTTTAGATAGAGTAAAAATAGTTGAAGTGACAAATATAAGTGATACTTTAAAAAAACTTCAAAAAGAAAACTATTTTATTTATGCTTCCTTTATGGATGGAGAAGATTATAGAAAAATAAATTATAATGGCAAAAAAGTATTAGTTATTGGAAATGAAGGAAAAGGAGTTTCAACAGTAGTAGAAAAAATAACAGATTTTAGAATAGGTATTCCTATGAAAGGAAAAGTAAATTCTCTTAATGCAAGTGTTGCTGCAGGAATACTTATTTATAAGATGATTGGAGAATAATATGGATTACACTGAATACAATGATAATGAATTATATAGTTTAATATGCGAAAATAATGAGGATGCTAAAGATATATTATTTTTAAAATATAAATATATAATAGATATTGCTATAAAAAAATATGCTTTTACTGCAATGAAATATAGTTTTGAATACAAAGATCTTTATCAAGAAGCTTTAGTTGGATTTTCAAAGGCTATAAAATCTTATAATGAAGAAAAAAATGCCTCTTTGCCAACTTTTATAAATATATGTGTAGAGAGAAGATTACAAAATATTATAAGGCAGGCTAGAAGAATCAAAAATAAATTTTTTCTTGAGAGTTTATCTTTAGATTATGTTTATGAGCAATATGAAGTACCTTTGCGTGATGTCATAAGCGATGATAATAAAAATGATCCGCTTGAAAGCATAAGTTTTGACGAAAGTTTTGATGAGTTATTAGATACTATTAAAAACTCTTTATCAGAAAATGAATATGAAGTATACAAATTATTAATAACAGGAGAGTCTTATAGCGATATTGCCAAAATTTTAGGTAAAAATGTTAAACAAATTGATAATGCTATTCAAAGAATAAAAAATAAAATAAAATTTATTATAAAAGAAAGACAAAGTGCTTGATTTTAAGTCTTTTTTATGTTAAATTATTTTTAACAAACACATAAGTGTTTTTATTTTGGAAAAAAGAGGTTAATCTAATGAAAAAGAAAGATAAAGAAAATTCTAAAAAAAAGCAAAAAAATAAAGTATCTTTTTTAAAAGGCATAAAAAGTGAAATGAAAAAAGTAACATGGCCAGCTAAAAAAGATATTCTTAAGTATTCTATAGCAACATTAATATTATGTATTGTAGTAGTATTATTCTTTCAGTTATTAAATTTAGGATTATCATTTATAAAAGGAGTATTTAACTAATGGAAAAATTATGGTATGTAATTACGACTTATGTTGGTCATGAAGCAAATGTTAAAGATAAATTGGAAGCACGTACTGAATCAATGGGCATGCAAGATAATATTTTTCGCGTAATTATACCTGAGACTGTAGAAATAGAAATTAAAGATGGTGTAAAAAAAGAAAAAGTAAAAAAAATGTTTCCTGGCTATGTATTTGTTGAAATGGTAATGAGTGATGAAGCTTGGTATGCTGTGCGTAACACTCCAGGAGTTACAGGTTTTATTGGCTCAAGTGGTAAAGGAGCAAAACCAACGCCAGTCCCTCCTAATGAAATTGATCATATTTTAGTTACTATGGGAATGTCAAGAGTTGATATTGAATCAGAACTTAAAGTTGGAGATAAAGTAAATATTATTGATGGACCATTTAAAGGAATGATTGGCACAATTGATTCTATTGATACAGAAAATGAAAGATTAAATGTTTTAATAGATTTATTCGGCCAAGAAACTCCAGTAGAAGTTGAATTATTCCAAGTAAGTAAAGCGTAAAATAAAAAATAAAATTGTAAGAAAAATGCAGACATAAGAAACTTGTTTGCATTTTTTAGTTTTAAGTAATAAAATATGCTGACTTTTTGTTATTATTATTATATAATTAGTTTAAGATAATGGTGTATGTTGTATGAAAAATTCAAGCAGTAAAAATATATGTAAATTTTTTTATATGACTTTAGAGATAGTAATATTTCTAATCCTTTTTTTAATGCCAATTAAAGTAGTAGCAAATGATTCATATGCATTTTCTTATACTGGAAAATATCAAGAATTTATTGTTCCAAATAATACAAGATATCGTATACAACTTTGGGGAGCCCAAGGTGGAGATTATGATTCTAGTTTCAGAGGAGGTTTTGGGGGTTATACTGAGGGAGAAATTAATTTACTTAAAGGCACAAAATTATATATTTACGTTGGTGGCCAACCAAGCAGTGATAAAAATAATTTATATGGTGGCTGGAATGGTGGTGGAGCTACAGATATTAGAACGGTTCCTACAACTGCAAAAACCACATGGAATTCTAAAGAATCACTTGCATCAAGAATTATGGTTGCATCAGGTGGAGGGCTAACTGCATACATTTGACACAACATAAAGAAATTGAAGATTTGCTTTATTTTAAAGGGGTTATTAGCAAATATCATATAAAAATAAATGCTATTGATAATATAGATAACTGTGATGTTTTAAAAATTGTACTATCTATATTGAAGTAAAACTATAGTCGTGTTCTTGATATTTAAGGAATAAAGTAAATAATAAAGAAAAATAATATTAATTGTAAAAAGCAAAAAGAAAAAGACAAAAGATAATACAGTTACAATGACAAAAGAAGATTTAGAAAAACTAAGAAATTATAAAAAGTCATTTTAAAGATGAATCAGAAAATGTGGATATTTATGATGATGATTGTGACTAAAGATGAAGTTATTGATGCTATTAGAAGAAAAAAATCCTAAAAAATTAAAAATGTTATTTGCTCAAGAAGAAGCTAACAGGTTAAAAGAAGAACTTAAAAATATGGAAAATGATAATAAATTGTTATTTATTAGAATAAATGTTATAATTCTATTAGAAAGTAAAAGGAGTATAAAGTATGGAAGAAAGAAAACTTAATAAGAAATTTGTTATTTTAATTAGTGTGATTTTACTTTTATTAGTTGCTATTATAGTTTGCTTAGTAGTGTTTTCATCTTCTAAAAAAAGTAATGAAAAAAGTTTAAATACATCTTTAACAGAAATGGGTAGAGATTTTTATGAAAATTTCTATTATGAACAAGTTGGGTCATCAGCGGATGAGCGAACTAATTTGTTATCTAAATTTACTGATATAGGTATAAAAGTAGATCTTGAAAATTTAGAAAGATATAAAGATGGAGAATTTAAATCTAAAATAAGTGAATTTGTAAATAATAAAACAGATGAAAAATGTAATAAAACTAATACTAAAGCTATTATTTATCCAAAGTCACCATATGGAAAAACAGATTATACTATAGAGGTAGTATTAGAATGTGGATTTGACGCAAAGAACTAGAGAAATCTAGTTTTTTTCTATTATTACTAATGATAAGTGGTGACATTTTAACTAATGATTAACAATTTAAAAATATTTACTTGTATTACATTCATTTTTATGGTATTATCTTAATGCAAAACGCATAAATTTATGTGTATTGTTATTGCAAGTGGGAGGGAAATGCGGATTTGCCCTAAAAACCACTTACACGGAAAAAATAAATTTAAAATGGAGGTGTTTTTCGTGGCTAAAGAAGTCGTAAAGAAAATAAAATTACAAATCGAAGCTGGTAAAGCAACGCCTGCTCCACCAGTTGGAACATGTCTTGGTCCTGCTGGAATTAATATCCAAGATTTTTGTTCGAAATTTAATGAACAAACTCGTGATAAAATGGGCGATGTGCTACCTGTTGAGATTTCAGTATATGAAGACAGAAGCTTTGATTTTGTTATAAAAACAGCACCTGCTGGATTCTTACTTAAAAAAGCTGCTAAAATTCAAAAAGGAAGCAAAAAAGGAGCTAATGAGATTGTAGCAACAATTTCAAAAGCTGATTTAAAAGCTATAGCAGAAACTAAATTACCAGATTTAAATGCCTATGATGTAGATGCTGCAATGAATATTATTGAAGGTACAGCTAGAAATATGGGTATAGCTATTGAAGGTGTTAATGATGCAGAACTTAAAGAACAAGCTCAAGAAGCACAAGTGCATGAAGCTGAAATGGCTAAAAAAGATAAAGAACTAGCAGAAATGGAAGAAGAAGCTAAAGAACTTGCAGCAGGAATAACTGAAGTTCCAACAGCTCAAGATGAAGAACAAAAAGAAGAAGAATAAATTTAAAATCAAAATAAAATCCGCTAATAAACCACAGTTAGGAGGTAAAGATTTCAATGAAGAAGTTTGGGAAAAAATATGTGGAAGCTTCTAGTAAATTAGAGAAAAATAAAGAATATGATATTACAGAAGCAATTAAATTAGTTAAAGAAACTTCAATTACTAAATTTGATGGAACAGTTGATGTTGCTATTAATCTTAATGTAGATGCCAAAAAAGCTGATCAACAATTACGTGGATCACTAGTACTTCCAAATGGTACTGGGAAAACTAAAAAGATTTTAGTAATTGCTAAAGGTTCTAAAGCAGAAGAAGCAAAAAAAGCTGGAGCTGATTTTGTAGGAGATAAAGATATGATCGATAAAATCCAAAAAGAAAATTGGTTTGAATATGATGTAATTATCGCAACTCCAGACATGATGCCAGAGCTTGGT
Source organism: uncultured Erysipelotrichaceae bacterium (assembly GCA_948444795.1). Lineage (GTDB taxonomy): Bacteria > Bacillota_I > Bacilli_A > RF39 > UBA660 > MGBC108787. The sequence goes on from CAOJUX010000007.1 coordinate 36,949, forward strand.
AAAATTGGTAAAATTTTAGGTCCTAAAGGGTTAATGCCAAATCCTAAAACTAATACTGTTACTATGAATATAGAAGCAGCTATTAATGATGTTAAAAAAGGTATGGTAAGCTTTAAAACTGATACATATGGTAATATTCATAGTGTTATCGGAAAAGTTTCTTTTGACGAAAAAAAATTAGAAGAGAATCTTACTTATATTATAAGTACTATTTCCAAATTAAAACCATCAAGTGTTAAAGGTAAATTCATTAATTCAGTATCTATTGCATCAACAATGGGTCCTGGAATTAAATTAAATAAGAATTCTTTTGACATTTAATTAATAATTTAATATAATACATTTTAGAAAAGCAATTAACCAAAGACAGTAGGGGATAGAAAAATCTTAATAATCCTACCGAGGGAAAAACTTAAAACTTTATTTAAGCTCTTTTTCCCTAAAAAGAGCTTTTCTAATCTATAGAAAGGAAGGATTCTATGGCAAGTAAAAAAGTTTTAGAAGAAAAAAAAGCAGTTGTTTCTGAAATAGTTGATAAAATTAAATCTAGCGAATCTGTTATAATTTTTGAATACCAAGGATTAACAGTAGATGATTTAAGCACAATTAGAACTAAATTAAGAGAATCAGAATCTGAAGTTAAGATTTATAAAAATACATTACTCAAAAGAGCATTAGATGAATTAAATATTAATTTAGATGATTTCTTAAATGGGCCAAATGCAATTCTTTTTGGTAAAGATTTATTAGAACCGATTAAAGTTATTTCAGAATTTGCAAAAGAACATGAAAAACTTGATATTAGAGTTGGTATCATAAGTGGAGATGTGGCATCTCTTGATACCATTCGCGAATATGCTAGTATTCCATCAAGAGAAGGTTTACTAACAATGCTTGCAGGTGGTATGATTCAATACGTAAAAGATTTATCAATAGCATTAAACTTGTATGCTGAAAAATTAGAAGAAAATTAATAGGAGGAAAGAAAAATGGCAAAATTAAAAAAAGAAGATTTTATTAGTGCTTTAAAAGAAATGACTATTCTTGAAGTTAAAGAATTAGTAGATGCAATGAAAGAAGAATTTGGAGTAGACCCAAGTGCTGTTGCAGTAGCAGCTGCACCAGTTGCTGGAGCAGAAGATGCTGGATCAAGTACTAAAACAGTAGTACTTAAAAGTGCTGGTGGAAACAAAATTGCTGTTATCAAATTATTAAAAGAAATTACTGGTCTTGGACTTGTAGAAGCTAAAGCATTAGCTGATAATGGCGGAAATATTAAAGAAAATATTGCATCTGAAGAAGCTGAAACTATCAAATCTCAACTAGAAGAAGCTGGAGCAGAAATAGAATTAGCATAATAAAATCATAATTTAGACTCATTACTATATGTAGTGAGTTTTTTATTTGTCAAAATTCTATTGCTATCAATCAAATTATAAACAAATAATAGGGTTTGGTGGTATTCTATCGTGATTTATTTTCTAACTAAATTAACCTCCAAAAAAAGAAAAAAGAGAATTTATGGTGTATATAATAGTATGAGGTAATCTTTATGATTAAAACATAAGAAATAAAAAAATAGGTAAAAATGAACTAATCCCCTTAAGTATTGATTATATATTTACAGGGATATTTAATAATAAAGAAAATATGGAATTAATAGAATCATTTGTAGGAGTATTTTTAGAAATAAATCCCAAAGAACTAAAAGGAAAGATAGAAATAATATCAAGAGATTTAGAAATAGAAAATAAAAAAGAAAAAAATAATAAAGTAGATCTATTATTAAATTATAAAGGAGAAAAAATAAATACTGTCATTAAAAGAATAGTATTTGTTTGTAAAACAATTTTGATCTTATTTTTTTATTGAACAAATCAAATCTTTTCGATATAATTACAATAAGGTGATTGCTAAATGAAAAAAGTAATAATTACACTAATTAAAATATTAATATTAGCATTTATAGCTATTTGGGCATGTTTAGTAGTTATAGATTATTTCAAAATCACAAAAAATGAACAGCCTTTATTTTGTTTGAGTGAAAAAGTAAATAATTATTCTGATGGAACAACTTATATTTGTAATGGGCTTGGTTACAAAGGAATTATTTATGATAGAACATGTATTAAATCAACTATGTTTGGGTCATTTTTATTAAAAGAAAGACAATGCGGTTAAAATGAAACTAAATAATAAAGGATGGAGTTTAAATTCTATGTTGGTATTATGTGCAATATTATTGTTATTTCTTGTTATAGCAGCATTTTATAGTGTTCAATTATATAAATCAATGGGTAATAATATAAAATCAAGTATTAATGATACAATTACTCCTAATATAATTGAAGAAAAAATTAGAAGTAATGCTCTGTTATATTTAGAAAAATATTATGATGAAGAAATAGGGAGTGGTACTATTTCTGTAACTACCAATAATTTATTAAATTATAAACTAATAGAAGATAATGATTTAATTATTTCAAATAATGATAAATGTGTGGGCTATGCTCTTTTAAGAAAAGAAAATAACAATATAACATCAGAACCTTTTATAAAATGTAATGATTATAAAACTATTGGGTTTCAAGAATGGAGAATAGAATAATGAAAAAAGTTAGTAAATACTATATTGCATGGGCTGTAATGGTAATAATAATTTTTGCTTTATTAACTACTTTTGGTTTTATTTATAAAAACAAAAGTAATGACTATAAAAAACTTGAACAAAATATAATTGAAGCAACCCAAAAATACGTTGATAATAAATTTCTATATCCCGATAAAAATAAAAGTATAAAAATTACTATAAAAGAATTACAAGAAAATAACTTTATTGGTATTCTAAAAAAAGGAGAAGATGAATGTACTGGTTATGCAATTGTTAAATCATCTGGAACTGCTTATGATTATAAAGGATATATTAAATGTCCTCAATATCAAACTAAAGGATATTAAAAAAAATTGACTTTTTCTTAAAATAATGTTATTGTATGTCCCAATATGAAAGGGAATTGGTTATGGAAAAAGAAAATTTAAAAGAATTAGAAATCGTAGATTTAAATGAAAGAACAGATATTAACGAACAAGCTATAAAAAATGTTAGAAAGGCTAAAAACCAAAGTAAAACATATAGAATAAAAATATTAGCTATGGGTTTAACTGCAATAGTAATAGGTATTGGAGCTAAAGTTGGAGTTGATATGTCAACTGATTGGTTCAATTCTAAAACTAAAATTGAAGCTTCTGCAAATACAGAATCAACAGAAACATTAGCTATTAAAATAGACACTAATGATGAATTAGTAAGTAAAGAAGAAGAAGTTGATTACGATTTAAGTGATTTTAGTGAGCTTTTAAATGATCGTTTATTTGCCGACATTATAAAAAATATGTTAGAAAACATGGATAGAAGTAAAGCTAAAGAATATTTAAATGAATATTTGGCTCAAAGTAATAATAAAACCTTTTCTAATTTATTAATTGATATAGTTGAAAAAGAACAAACAGTTATAGAGAGTATTAAATTAGAAGATATAAAATATTATAATAATTTAAATAAAGAAAATAGTATTTTACCAAGGCAAATATGTATATTTGAAAAAGTAGTGAATTATGGAGGATATAATTATTATACTCTTAAAAATAACAGAAGAAATATATATTTAATAACAAATAGATTTGGTGATATTGTTGTTATGGCATCCTTAGATCAAATTTATAAAGTGGAAAATCAAAAATTAAGTTCTTTTGAAGATTTATTAAAAAAACAAAAATTAGGACACTTAATTAAAGAAAGTTATACACCTCAAGAATTATACAATGATATTTTATTTAAAATAAATAGCTTATTAACTTCAAAAGAAATAGATATTCAAAATATAAAATCAGAAGATACTATTGTTTTAGATACTGAAGGTATACAAACAGATTATCCAGATGATGAAAACCAATATGATATTTTTATCAAAATATCTCCTTATCTATTTGCAGAAAATGCTACTGTCTATAAAGATATATTTGATGAAGATAATAAATTGGTTATAGATAGTGATTACTTTTTTAAATATTATAATACTAATTATTATGATAAAGATAGTACATTTGAAGATGGATATGATTGTATTATAAAGTTACCTGATTTTTTGAAAGAATTAACTTATGTATGTAAAGAAACTCATAATATTGGAGAATTAAAAAGTATTCATTTTGATATAAATTATAATGAAGAAATAAAAAGAGATAAATAAATGAAAAACAAATATTAGAAATAGTAAAAGAAATTATTAAGATGGAAGATATGGATCTAATTGACAAAGCTATATCTTTGAAAATATTAAAAGATGAGTAGCCAATTTACTAGATGATGAAAAGAGGCAATTAGTGGCATTAGTTCATGCTGTTGCTTTTCTTGATGATGATACAGTTAAAAATAGTGCTGGACAATTTCTTAGTTATCCAGAATACTTAGAATTTGAAAAAAAGAAATAGAAGAATCGGAAGAATCTTCATTAGATTATAGTGACAAATTAAGTGAAGACAAATTTCAAGCTTATTATAATGAGGAATCCAAAGGCATAACAAGAATATTTGGAAAAAACAAATAATTCTTTTTTTATTCTTCAAATTTAATATTTTTTCTTGACTAACATATTATATTAGTGATATATTATTTGTGAATTTTAAATATGGTTCTAATTCCTTTAGAACCTTATAAAATTAAATCAATGATACACCAGGATGTGTGTAAATGAGAGGAGGATAAAATGTCAACAATAAATCAATTAGTTAGCAACAAAAGAAAAAGAAAAATAAGAAAGAGTAATAGTCCTGTTTTAAATGTTGGATTAAATACACTTGCAAGAAAACAAACTGACCAAAAAAGCCCACAAAAAAGAGGTGTTTGTACTCGTGTTGGAACTAAGACTCCAAAGAAACCAAATTCAGCTCTAAGAAAATATGCTAGAGTAAGACTTTCAAATGGTAAAGAAATCGATGCATATATTCCAGGAGAAGGACATAACTTACAAGAACATAGTGTTGTTTTAGTTCGCGGTGGGCGTGTTAAAGACCTAATTGGTGTTCGTTATCATATTGTACGTGGTACACTTGATACTCAAGGAGTTCAAAATAGAAGCCAAGGACGTAGTAAATATGGAACTAAAAAACCTAAAAAGTAAAAATAAATAAAGGAGGATAGAATAATGCGTAAAAGAAGAGCAATTAAAAGAGATGTATTACCTGATCCAGTGTATAATTCTAAAGTAGTTACTAAGTTGATTAATCAAATTATGCAAGATGGAAAAAAAGGTACCGCTCAAAGAATTCTTTATGAAGCATTTGATATTATAAAAGAAAAAACTGGTAAAGAACCAATTGAAGTTTATAATCAAGCTTTAGAAAATATTAAACCAGCACTAGAAGTTAAATCTCGTCGTGTTGGCGGATCTAATTATCAAGTTCCAATTGAAGTTAATGATGACAGAAGTCAAGCACTTGCACTTCGTTGGCTTGTAAATTATGCCAAATTAAGAAATGGCAAAGGTATGGCTATTAATTTAGCAAATGAAATTATAGATGCAGCAGATGGAACTGGTGGAGCTGTTAAAAAACGTGAAGATACTCACAAAATGGCTGAAGCTAATAAAGCATTTGCTCATTATAGATGGTAGGTGGTAATATGGGAAAAAGAGATGTTCCAATTGAGAAAATAAGAAATATTGGTATTATGGCTCATATTGACGCTGGTAAAACCACAACAACAGAAAGAGTATTATTCCATACTGGAATAACTCATAAAATAGGTGAGACTCACGATGGTGAATCTCAAATGGACTGGATGGATCAAGAAAAAGAAAGAGGTATTACAATTACTAGTGCAGCAACTACTGCTCATTGGAAAGGATATCGTTTAAATATTATAGATACTCCAGGACACGTAGACTTTACTATAGAAGTTCAAAGATCACTAAGAGTTCTAGATGGAGCTATTGCTTTAATAGATGCTCAAGCTGGTGTAGAACCACAAACAGAAACTGTATGGCGTCAAGCTAATGAATATAAAGTGCCAAGAATGATTTGCGCTAATAAAATGGATAAATTAGGTGCTAACTTCTATTTCAGTTTAGGTACTATCAAAGATAGATTAGGAGCAAATGCAGCAGCTATTCAATTACCAATAGGAGCTGAGTCTGAATTTAATGGAATTATTGATTTAGTAACTAGAAAAGCTTATCAATATGATGGTAAAGAAGCTGAAGAACCAATAGAAATTGAAATACCAGCAGATATGAAAGACAAAGTTGAAGAATATAGAACTAAGCTAATTGAAGCAGTTGCTGATTCTGATGAAGAATTAATGGTATCTTATTTAGATGGAGCAGAAATTACAGTAGAATTACTTAAAGCTGCTATTAGGCGTGCTACACTATCTGTGGAATTCTTCCCAGTATTATGTGCAACAGCTCTTGGAAATATGGGTATAAAATTAATGCTAGATGCAGTAATAGATTATTTACCAGCTCCAACAGATGTTGAGGCAATCGACTGTATTGATAAAAATGGAAATGATGTAAAACGTCATCCAAGTGATTCTGAACCATTTACAGCCCTTGCATTCAAAATAATGACTGATCCATTTGTAGGTAGACTTTCATTCTTCCGTGTATACTCAGGAGTATTAAATAGTGGTTCATATGTTATGAATTCAACTAAAGGCGAAAAAGAAAGAATCGGAAGAATATTACAAATGCATGCTAATCAAAGAAAAGAAATTAATGAAGTATATGCTGGAGAAATTGCTGCAGCAGTAGGTCTTAAAAATACTACAACTGCTGATACTCTGTGTGATGAGAAGAATTTCTGTATAATGAAAGGAATGGAATTCCCAGAACCAGTTATTGATATTGCTATAGAGCCAAAAAGTAAAGGCGATCAAGATAAAATGGCAATAGCAATTAATAAATTAGTAGAAGAAGATCCAACTTTACGTGTTAAGACTGATGCTGAAACAGGTCAAACTGTACTATCAGGAATGGGAGAACTTCACTTAGATATTATTGTAGATCGTCTAAAAAGAGAATTTAATGTAGAATGCAACAAAGGTCGTCCTCAAGTTGCATATCGTGAAACAATTACCCAAACTGGTGAATGTGAAGGTAAATACATTAAACAATCAGGTGGACGTGGACAATATGGACATGTATGGATTAAATTTGAACCAAATCCAGGTAAAGGCTATGAATTCGTTGATGCTATAGTAGGTGGAGTTGTACCTCGTGAATATATTCCAGTAACTGATAAAGGACTTCAAGAAGCTATGGCTGGAGGAGTTTTAGCTGGATATCCAGTAGTAGATGTTAAAGCTACACTATACGATGGTTCATATCATGATGTCGATTCATCAGAAATGGCATTTAAGATTGCAGCATCACTCGCTTTAAAAGAAGCTAAAAATAAATGTAAAGTTGTTCTTCTAGAACCAATAATGAAAGTTGTTGTAGATGTTCCAGAAGAATATATGGGTAATGTTATGGGAGATTTAACAAGCCGTAGAGGAAAACCTATGGGACAAGAATCTATCGGAAATGTTCTAAGAATAGTTGCTATGGTACCACTTTCTGAAATGTTTGGTTATGCAACAGACTTACGTAGTAATACCCAAGGACGTGGTAACTTCCAAATGGAAAAAGATCATTATGAAGAAGTACCAAAATCAATTGCTGAAGAAATAATTAAGAAAAACAGCATTAATTAAAAATAATACTTGAAAATACGTTAAGTATTAGATAAAATAGAATAGTAAATTGAAAGGAGAAAAAACGATGGCAAAAGAAAAATATGATCGTTCAAAAGAGCATGTTAATATTGGTACTATTGGACACGTTGACCATGGTAAAACAACATTAACTGCTGCTATAACAAAATATTTTGGAAAATTTGTTGATTACGCTGATATCGACAAAGCTCCAGAAGAAAGAGAAAGAGGTATTACAATTAATACTTCACACGTTGAGTATGAAACTGAAAAACGTCATTATGCTCACGTAGACTGCCCAGGACATGCTGACTATGTTAAAAACATGATTACTGGTGCAGCTCAAATGGATGGAGCTATTCTTGTAGTATCTGCTGCAGATGGTCCAATGCCTCAAACAAGAGAACATATTTTGTTATCTCGTCAAGTAGGTGTTCCTAAAATTGTTGTTTATATGAACAAATGTGACCAAGTAGATGATCCAGAATTACTTGATTTAGTAGAAATGGAAATTCGTGAATTATTAGGAGAATATGACTTCGATAGTGAATGTCCTATCATTCGTGGTAGTGCACTTAAAGCTTTGGAAGGTGATGAAGCTGCTGCTCAATCTATTCGTGATTTAATGGCTGCAGTTGATGATTATATTCCATCTCCAGTTCGTGATACAGACAAACCATTCTTAATGAGTATTGAAGATGTATTTACGATTTCAGGTCGTGGAACAGTTGTTACTGGACGTGTTGAACGTGGACAATTAAATCTAAATGATGAAATTGAAATCGTGGGACTTAAAGATACGAAAAAAACAGTTGTTACTGGAATTGAAATGTTCAGAAAATCTCTTGACTTTGCTCAAGCAGGAGATAATGCTGGTGCACTTCTTCGTGGTATCACTCGTGATGAAGTAGAACGTGGGCAAGTACTTGCGAAACCTGGTAGTGTTCATCCACATACTAAGTTTAAAGCTAGTGTTTATGTATTAACAAAAGAAGAAG
>CAOJUX010000008.1 GCA_948444795.1 uncultured Erysipelotrichaceae bacterium
AGTTTCCCTTGGCACACATCGTTATTGGCTTGCCAATATCGTAGTGTGTTACTATAATGAAATTATAGAGTTAAAACCGAGCCATTAGTTATGAAATTTCTTTTGGCTCGGTTTTCGATTTTAATCTCTCGTAGAAATTGTAATTTAACAATTATTTTTTCAATACTTTATTTAAAACTTTTATGTGTTCCTTTGGATTTAATAAAGCATCCTCGCAATGTCCTTTTCCATCCAAACATATAGTCTCAGCATTTTTATAATTTTTTTCTATAAACCTAGCTACTTTTTTAAATAAAATTTCGTTTATTTTGCCACCATATAAATAATAAATTTTTGTTTCTGGTATATTTATATCACTTGAAAATTTATGTTTTCCAATTTCTCTAATATAATTAGTAATTGTAGTATCAGAAATATGATCTAATAATTCCATAAAAATATCTAATTTATCTTCAGTAACCATAGAATTTACTGCTTGTCTTACAGTTTTTCTATCACGAGCTTGTGCTTTATGTGTAATTGTTAAATATTGTTTAGTTAATATTTTCATCATCATATTTCCAAATCCTAAAAGAGGAGAACTTTCCATTATCAATTTATCAATTTTAATATTTCTATTTTGCCATAATACACTAGCAAAAACACCACCCATACTCATGCCATAAACCGTAAAAACTTTATTCCCATATTTATAAATATAATAATCTTCTAATTCTTTAACACATTTATCAAAAGTTTCAAAGTCTTTATTTTCATTGATATTATGTCCTGTTAGTATTGGAACAATTACACAATACTCCTTTTTATAATATTCAATATAATCATTCCATATTTGATATGGACTTTCAAATCCATGAATTAAAATAATTTTATTATTTTTAGGATTTCCATATTCTAAGATTTCCATAGTACTTCTCCTTTTTAAATAGTTTTTCATTTTTTTAAACTTACTTTAATTAACAATTTTTTTAATTTTCTACTGGTTCTATATCTATAAATCTAATTGATTGATTTATAGCTTTTAGTTGCTTTTTTACTTTCTTTTCTATATTAAGATATTTTTTTATTGTTAATTTTTCATCTACTATCACTTGTAAAAATAAACTATAATATGTTGCCATTTTTATTATTCTGATTTTTTTAATCTTAAGTTCTTTTATCCTTTTAAGGTTATTTAAAATTTCTTCTCTTATTTCATTATTTTCTTCATCATTTGTCAGTATGCCTCTAATATTAGATACTATCATTTTTACCGATACATAAAATACGTAAAGTGCCATTCCTAAACTTCCTATTTTATCAACATTTATATAGCTTGGTATATAATTTTCGAAAAATGTAATTATCATGACAACAAAAACCACACAAGTAGATATAAAATCTGCTTTCGATTCTTTATATGATTCAATCATTAATTCACTTTTATATTTTTTTCCATAATATTGTAATAATATCATTACAATAAGTTTTAAAAACAGAATAATAAGAAGTCCAATAGTTAAAATATAATTTGGTTTAAATTCTCCTTTAAAAAAGAAAAACTGATATAGAATAAAGATTCCAATTAAGAATAGCAAAAATCCAGTAAAGAGGTTGGCTATATAATAGATTTGACCATAACCAAATGGATAAGTTTTATTAGCTCTTCTTTTTCCAATTTTATTTGCTATCAAACTCGTAATATCTGTAATAAAATCAATAAAAGATTGAACTGAATCAGCAATTAAAGTTGAAAAGGAAAAAAATATTCCAAATGATAATTTTAAAATAGCTACAATTAAATTAAATATGGTTGTAATAATTATTATTTTATTTTCTTTCATATTTTCCGTTTTACTCCATTATTGATCTTTTTATAAATCTCTATAACAACTAATATTGATAATGCAATTAAAAATAAATAAACTAAATGTATCATTGGAACTGAAACTGTGTGTAATATACTAGATAATATGGGCGTTTCCATCACTATGATTTGTAGAGCAATAGAAATAAGTACACCAATAAAAATCAATTTATTATTTTTTATAGGAATAGCAAATGCTGATTTATGTTCACTACGACAATTAAATACATGAATATTTTGTATGAATACCATTAATGCCATTATATAGCCACGAGCTACATCTATATCCATATTATATTTTTTAATCATTAAAAACCAAACTACAAAAATTACCCCACCTATAATCAATCCAGATACAATAATTTCTTGTAGTAATTCTTTATTAAATATAGATTCTTTAGGTTTACGTGGTTTTTCTTTTAAAATACCTTCTTCAGCTTTCTCAAATGATAATGCAAAATCTTGAATACCATCAGTAACAACATTTAACCATAATAATTGAATTGCGATAAGAGGCATAGGTAAATCTAAAGCAATAGATAAACAAAAGAATACCACTTCTGCTAAACCACAAGATATTAAAAATAAAATAATTTTACGAATATTAGCATAAGCAACTCTGCCTTCTTTTATTCCCAAAACAATTGATTTAAAATTATCATCCACGATTATCATATCAGCTGTTTCTCTTGCTATATCAGTTCCACTTCCCATTGCTACACCAATATTAGCAGATTTTAATGCAGGAGCATCATTCACTCCATCCCCTGTTACTGCTACAAATTCGCCTTGTCTTTTCAATGATTCCACTATTTTTAATTTTTGAAGAGGTGTAACTCTTGCATAAACCTTTTTACCACAAATAAATGCATCAAATTCTTGCTCACCTTTGTTAAAATTTTCATCTACTTCTAAACCCGTTGTAACCTCATCATAAGAACTTGCTAAATTTAAATCTTTAGCAACACTAAAAGCTGTAAGTGGATGATCTCCTGTTATCATCAATACTTTTATTCCAGCAGTATGACAATCTTCTATAGAAGCAATTGCCTCTTTTCTTATTGGATCTATAAATCCGACCATTCCCATAAAGTTTAATTTCTTTATATCAGAGTTATTATAACTTTCTTTTCTTTCAACTTTTCCATTTGCAAGTGCAATAACTCTATATCCTTGTTTTGCTAAATTTTCATTTTGTTCTTCTAGTAGTGGTGTATCTATTTTATCATCTATGAAATTGATACTATTACAAAAAGTTTTAACTGCTTCCAAAGAACCCTTAACAGTACAAAATGTTTCTCCATCTTTTTCATAAAAAACTGCAGAATACTTATTTTCAGATTCGTATGGAATTATCTCTAAAATATTTATATTTTCTGTTTTTATTTCTAATTTTTTCCCTAAAACTTTAAAGGCAATATCTATTGAATCACCAACACAACCATCACTACTAATATCAGCTTCATTGTTAATAACTCCTAAAATAGCAAGTTCTTTTGCATAAGATAGATCTTCACCAATTACCTTACCATCAAAATCATATCCAGTTCCAGTTATATCATATTCCATATTATTAGGTAAAATAATTTTTTTAGCTGTTTGCTCATTAACTGTTAAAGTGCCTGTTTTATCAGATGCAATTACAGTACAGCTTCCTAAAGATTCAGCTGCCTTTAATTTTCTAACGATTACACCCTTTTTTGCCATTTTATTAGAAGCAATTGTTAAAGCCATAGTAAGTGCTAAAGGAAGTCCTTCTGGCATAGCAGAAACTGCAAGAGCAATTACTGATAAAAATATTTCATTATATGGTACATCTTTTATAATAAGCAATGTAGTAGTAATAATTGCTACGATTAAAACTAAGATACTAATTTGCTTTGATAATTTTTCTACTCTAATTGTAAGAGGAGATTTCTCTTCTTTAGCATTATTTATACTATCAGCAATCTTTCCAATTTCTGTTTGAAGACCAATATTAACTACAATTGCCTTTGCTCTTCCTTTCACAACTGTTGTTCCTGAAAATACCATATTAGATTGTTCAACTATAGGTACATTTTGTTCTTTTATCGTATTATTGTTTTTGGCAACTTGTAAACTCTCTCCTGTAAGTATTGATTCATCCACCATTAAATTATGAGATTCAATTATTCTCATATCAGCACTTATCTTATCTCCAGATTCTAAAAGTACATAATCGCCAATTGTTAAGTTTTCAGCCTCAATAGAAATTACTTCGTTATTTCTAATTACCTTTGTTTTTGTCGATATAAGTTTAGATAGAGAATCTGCCACTTTATTGGCTTTATTTTCTTGATATGCTCCCATTATTGCATCAACTAAAACAATAAAAAGAATTGCTAAAGCATCTTATACTTCCTTAGATACAAAGGATATAATAATTGCAACTAATAGCAGCAACACCATTGGATCTTTAAATTCACTAAAAAATATTTTTAATATACTATCTTTTTTCTTTTTAGGTAATATATTTTTTCCATATTTATTTTGTCTATTTAAAACTTCGTTTTGTGTTAAACCAGTATCATCTATATTTAAACTTTTTTTAATTTCATTTATTTCCTTGTTATAATACATTATTTTGCTCCTTTCGCTATAAACCGTATTTTATCATTCTATATTTTACCCTTCATATTAAATTATATCATATTTTGCTCAAATGTACCGAAGAAAATTAAATGTAGCCGAATTTCAAGGGATAATTTTACTATAAGGCTAACTATTAAAAGTCAATAGTTTTTCTTAAAAAAATTAATATGGAAAAGAATCCCACGCCAAAAGACTTCAAAAATCATAATTTTTAAAATTTTTGAAGTTAGTAAAATAATTTAATTTATTCCAATTTCCTTTTGACAAGCAGAAATATTTTTGATGATTTATAGTCGTTTAAATGATTAACATTTTCAAAAATGAAAATAACAATCATTAAACTCTATTAAGGTAAAAAAATATTTCTTTACTTGTAAAAAGTTTTCTCGGCATAAAATAAATTATTTCAGTAAAGACGGATCAAATTGGATGTTTTTAGTTTCAAGAATGTAGATAACTCTAATAAGCTTTTTACAAACATGAGATAAAGCAACTCTATGACATTTACCTTCAGATATTTTCTTGTAGTAATAGTCATAAAAAGTTGTATTAAATCTAATTACAGTAAGGGCTACATTCATTAATGAATATCTTAAATATCCAGAACCGCGCTTCACCATTTTGCCTTTGGAAGACATAGTGCCTGATTCAATAATCCCAGGTTCTAAACCAGCAAAAGATAACATTTTACTAGGATTAGAAAATTGAGAAATGTCTCCAAATTCAGAAATGATGGAAGCACAAGTAATCACACCAATTCCAGGAATAGAAAGAGTTGGTGGATTAAGATCTTTGATAATTGTAGAAATCTGTTTATCTAGTTCAATAATTTGTTCATCTATGTTTTTATAAAGATTAAGAATAGAAGATAATTCAAGTTCAAAAATATCATTGGATTCTCCAATCGTATTTTTAGCTAAATCTTTTAATTTAACAAATTTAGCGTAAGTAAATTTACCACGAGATATTTTACTTAAAGAATCAAAATCTCTCATATTAGCAATCTTTTCAGGAGTTTTATATTTCTCTAAAATATAAAGAGAAGTAACTCCAAAAGAATTACTAAAAAAAGGTTTAAACTCTGGAAATATCATATCTAAAATATTTGTTAACTGAACTTTGTATTTACTTCTTTGTTTCACTAAAGTTTCTCTTAATCTTGTAAGTGACTTAATTGAATATTTATGATAAAATAGTTTCGAATTTGGTTTATATGGAACTGACATAAGTTTCCTTGCAATAACAGTTGCATCAACTTTATCAGTTTTAGTCTTTCTTAAAGATAAAGATTTATAGAATTCTTTAACTAAAAGAGGATTAAATTCCATAAAACTATAATTATTCTTTTCTAGGAATAATTTCAAATTCAAACCGTAATGTCCAGTGGCTTCTAATCCGATATGGACATTAGAATTATCATAGGGTTTCAATAAGTCTAAAAACTGTTGAAATCCTTTTTTGTTATTATCAAAAGATAAATTTTCTACAATAACTTCACCTGTATCTTTGCAGATGAAACAATCGTGTTTGTATTTAGATATATCTATTCCAACATATATCATATACATGCACCTCCCTGATTAGTTTTTAATGCCTGTATGTTTGCCACATAGCTTTCTATCTTGTAACCTCGCTGAACCTATAAAACGTCAATGCGTTAACTAACTAATCAACAATAAAATAAAAAGTCTGTGGTAAGAGCCTTTCAAAACAGTCAAAGCTGTAGGATGGTAGAAACAAATCCACAGGCAAGAGTTATTATAACTCAAAAAATATAAATAGAAAGAATCAATCTAATAGATTAATAATTTCTATAAGATTGATTATACGAGGATAGATTAAATATGAAAGTAATCGAAAAATCAAAGTGTGTTGATATTATTATTGATGATAATGATATATTAAAAGTTATAGATTCTTCTAATAATCAAATTATTATTAACAAAAATTCTTTTAAAGATATACTAAATTTTCAAAAAGAGCAAAAAGAAATTATAAAAATGCAGGAGATTATTAATAAGCAAAATAAAGAAAATTAATTATTTACTTGAAATTGAAATATTTATAATGTATCATAAGTGCGAGGTATATAAATGAAATGGTATATTAAAAATATTGAAATTAAGAATAGAGTTGTTTTAGCCCCTATGGCGGGGATTTCTAATCCTACTTATATGAAAATAGTAGAAGATATGGGCTGTGGGCTTTTTTTTACCGAACTTATTAGTGCTGTAGCTATTGTGCGAAATAATGAGAAAACTTTGAAGATGTTAAATGGACTTGAAAAAATAAAAACTCCAGTAGGAATACAATTATTTGGAAATGATCCAAAAATCATGGCAGATGCTGCTAAGATTGTTACTAATTTATATAAAAATTGTTTTATTGATATAAATATGGGGTGTCCAGTACCTAAAGTAGCCATTAAAAATAATGCTGGAAGTGCACTTTTAAAAGATCCTGATAGAGTTTATGAAATAGTATCAAGTGTTGTAAAAAATATTAATAAACCAGTAAGTGTAAAAATTAGAAGTGGTTGGGATAATTTTAATATTAATGCAGTAGAGATTGCTAGAAAAATAGAAGAAGCAGGCGCCAGTTGTATATGTGTGCATGCCAGGACTAGATCTCAAGGTTATTCAGGTGTTGCTGATTGGAGTATTATAAAAGATGTTAAGGAAAATGTTTCTATTCCAGTGATTGGGAATGGAGATATTAAAAGCCCAGAACTTGCTTTAAAAATGCTTAAAGAAACTAATTGTGATGCTATAATGATTGGTAGGGCTGCACTTGGTAATCCATGGATTATTAAAGATTGTATTGAATTTTTGGATAAAGATAAAGTTATATTAAAGACTACTGATTTAGAAAAAGTGTCTATGATGAAAAAACATTTTAAAATGCTATGTGAAGATAAGAATGAAAAAGTAGCATTGTTAGAAATAAGAACTAATATTTTATATTATTTGAAAGGAATGCCTAAAAGTAAAGAAATTAAAAATTTGATCTGTAATTGTAAAGATAAAAGTGAATTAAATGGAATTTTAAATGA
Organism: uncultured Erysipelotrichaceae bacterium; assembly: GCA_948444795.1. Lineage (GTDB taxonomy): Bacteria > Bacillota_I > Bacilli_A > RF39 > UBA660 > MGBC108787. The sequence continues at coordinate 7,512 of CAOJUX010000008.1, forward strand.
GTACGAAAAATATTTAAAAGAATTGATTTAATATAGCAAGTATTATGAATAAAAGACCTGAAATTAATTCTTCTTTTTTTATGTGTTTAAATATTTTGGCAAAATAATATCCTAAAATAAGAATAATTGTTGATGATATACTAAATAATAATATTATAAAAATATTATTATAATTATAAATGAATGAAAGTGAAACAATGGTACCATCTAAAGAGTGGGCTAGTGTTAAAAAAATAGTGTTTTTAATTGTTAGGCAATTAAAATTATTGCTTTCTTTTGATTTAATTGTGTTTATAGCAAGAATTAAGTATAGAATAGTAGTTATGTTTTTGGTCATAAATTTTAAATCAAAAAAATAATATAAACTGATAAATATACTATATATTATAATATTCCCGATAAAAAAGATTAAAGTATTTTTGGTTTCGAGTTTAATTTTTTTTAATTTAAGACTTATACCAATTATTAATCCATCTAGACTAGCAATTACTGAATTTAAAATTATAAACATATATATCACCTTTTATATAATATTTATAATGGTAATTTTTGTATGGGCAAAAATAGATAAATTTAAAATCTACAAGTAATAATTTTATAAAAAAATAGCAAAAATTAGAAAAAAATGGTATAAAATTATTGACAATGTATATAAATATAATATATAATTTATTTGTGTTGCCCGATTAGCTCAGCCGGTAGAGCGCACGGCTGTTAACCGTTAGGTCGTAGGTTCGAGTCCTACATCGGGCGCCATATGTTAATTAACTCTTGCTTTGCGAGAGTTTTTTATATTTTTAAATTTTTATTAAATTATTTATTGCATAAAAATTAAATATGGTTTAAACTAAAGTAGTTGTTAAATTTTATTAGGAAAGGAAAAATTAAATGTTAGAGTTAAAAAAAATTAAAAAAAGTTATAAAACTGGAGATTTTGTACAAACCGCTTTAAAAGATGTTAGTCTAAGATTTAGAAAAAGTGAATTTGTAGCAATTTTGGGTCCTAGTGGTTCAGGAAAAACTACTCTTTTAAATATTATAGGTGGTCTTGATAGATATGATAGAGGAGATTTAATTATAAATAATAAATCTACTAAAAAATTTAAAAATAAAGATTGGGATGCTTACCGAAATAATTGTATTGGTTTTATTTTTCAAAGTTATAATTTAATTAGTCATATGACAATACTTTCTAATGTTGAGTTATGTATGACTTTAAGTGGAATTAAGCCAAAAGAAAGAAAAAAAAGAGCAATAATAGCTCTTGAAAAAGTTGGGTTAAAAGATCATATTCATAAGAAGCCAAATCAATTATCTGGGGGGCAAATGCAGAGAGTAGCAATTGCACGAGCACTTGTTAATAATCCAGATATAATACTGGCAGATGAGCCAACTGGAGCATTAGATTCAAAAACAAGTAAGCAAATAATGGAACTTATAAAGGAAATTGCTAAAGATAAACTTGTAATTATGGTAACTCATAATCCTGAACTTGCAGATGAATATTCCAATAGGATAATAAAAGTTAAAGATGGTAATATTATTAATGATACAAATCCATATGATGAAAAAGAAGAGGAAAAAGTTTATAAATTAAATAAAACATCTATGAGTTTTTTTACAGCACTTAAATTATCATTTAATAATATTCTAACTAAAAAAGGTAGAACTTTGCTTACAGCATTTGCCTCTAGTATAGGAATTATGGGTATTGCTCTTATTTTATCATTATCAAATGGCTTTAAAATTCAAATAGATAAATTTGAAAAAGATACACTTTCGCAAGCTCCAATTGTTATTAGTGAGCAATCTATGAATATGGATACAATTTCTTTAAGTGGAGAAGAGGAAGAGTTAGAAGAATTTACAAGTGAAAAGAAAATATATCCACTTAAAAATATGGCTACAGATACTCATGAAAATAAACTTACTAAGGATTATATAGATTATATAAATGAAATAGATAAAAACTTAATTGGAGGTATATCATATCAAAGAATAGCCAATTTAAATTTATTAACTAAAATAGATAATAAAGTTAAATCTTTAAATTCAGCAGATATATTATTTCCACTTCCAACTAATATGGATGGAAGTATAAGTACAGTTATTGATGATAATTTTGAGGTTATAGAAGGAGAAATGACTGATAAAAAAGAAGAATTATTACTGCTTGTAGATACTAAAAATAGAGTAGATGCAGATGTTTTAAAATTATTAGGTTATGATAAAGATGCAAATATAAATTTTGATGAATTATTAGGAAAAGAATTTAAAGTTATATTAAATAATGATTATTATACAAAATCTGGAGTTAATTATATTCCTGTATCTGATTATGAAAAGTTATATAATAATGAAAATGCTATTACCCTTAAGATAAGTGGTATTGTAAGAGGAAAAAAGGATAGTGATTTTGCTAAATTATCAGGAAATGGACTTGTATATAAAAAATCACTTATGGATTATGTGCTTGAAAAAAATGATAAATCTAATATTGTAAAAGATCAAATTAGTAAAGATTATAATGTTATGACTATGGAGAAATTTGATTTGAATACAGAAGAAGGAATTAAAGCTAAAAATAATATACTATCATATTTAGGGGCTGATACTGTACCTATGTATATTCAAATTTATCCGAAAGATTTTGATTCAAAGGATGAACTTATTAAATATTTAGATAAGTATAATGAAGGAAAAAATGAAGATGATAAAATTCTTTATATAGATCAAGCTGAGTTAATAACTAAAATGTCTGGTAGTATTATGGATGCTATAACAATTGTTCTTATTGCGTTTTCTGCTATTTCCCTTGTTGTATCAACTATAATGATAGGGATAATTACATATATATCTGTACTTGAAAGAACGAAAGAAATTGGAATACTTCGTGCTATTGGGGCAAGAAAAAAGGATATCACTAGAGTATTTAATGCTGAAACATTTATGATAGGTCTAACATCAGGTTTAATTGGAATTATTTGTGCTATATTATTAACTTTCCCAATAAATAATATAATTGAGAATTTATCAGGTTTAGCTTCTGTTGCTAAATTAAATATAGTTCATGCAATAATTTTAATAGTTATAAGTATTATTTTAACAACATTAGGTGGATTTATACCAGCTAAAGTTGCAAGTAAAAAGGATCCAGTTATAGCTCTTAGAACAGAATAGCTGTTCTTTTTTTAATTTAGTACTTGACAATACATAGTAGTAGGTTTATCATAAATGTAAAGAGGTGATATTATTAATACCCAATTTAAAAAGGGAGTACTGGAATTATTAATTTTAATGATAGTTAAAGATAAAGACTTCTATGGCTATGCTTTAGTAGAAGCTGTTAGTAAAATTATAGATGTTAATGAAGGAACAGTATATCCGATATTAAAAAGATTAACTAATGAAGGTTTTTTTGAAACTTATTTGGAAGAATCTAGCGAAGGGCCAGTTAGGAAATATTATCATATAACTGTAGCTGGTAAAAAAAGATTAAAGATTTTATTAAAAGAATGGAAGAGTTTTTCAGAGAGTGTAAATAATTTTATAAATGGGAGTGATTTATGATGAATAAAGAAAAGTTTTTAAATATATTAAGAAAGAAATTAAGTGTACTAGAAGAAAATGAAATAGAAGAAAATATAGAAGAATATTCTAATTTTATTGATGAAAAAGTAAGTAAAGGAGCTACGGAAGAAGAAGCAGTTAAAGCTTTGGGAAATCCAGAAGTACTTGCTAAAGAAATATTAAGTGCTTATAAGATTAAATCTGATAATTTAGATTCACATGATATGATAAACAGTGTTGTTAATAAATTAATGAATATTTTTGATAATATAATTAATATTTTTTCAAATAAAAGTTATAATGAAATAATTAGATTTGTCTTAGAATTAATAGTAATTTTTGTAGTAATAGCTATTTGTAAAATTCCTTTCTATATTATTGAAGAAATTGGAAGAAATATATTTACTTCTTTTGATCTAAGCATATTTAGAGTTATGAATAGTATTTGGGCTTTTATTTTAGAAATTGCTTATTTGTTATTTGCCATTTTATTGTTTATTAAAATATTTGAGAATCATTTTAGTGAAGAAATAATTAAAACAAAAGAAAATAAGAAAGATAATAAAAAAAATAAATCAGAAAAGAGTAAAAAAGTAGTATCTGAAAAACGTGAAAAAAGTGAAAAACAAATTGTAGTACATCAAACTAGTTTTGGAGATTTTCTTTCTAAAATTTGTATTTGGTTTATTAAATTTATATTTATAATGTGTTTGATGGGAGTAAGCTTTTATCTTATTGGAATGTCTTTTATGATTGGAATAGTAATTTATTTACTTTTTAAAGGCGTTTTCTATGTCGGAGCTTATTTAATTGTTCTTTCTTTGCTTTCATTAGGTATTGTTGTATTTATTATGTTATTTAATTATATTTTTGATCATAAAAATAAACTGGGATTATTATTAATAGTGTCTATAATAAGTATTGGATTACTTGGTCTTGGTACAGGAATATTTGCAATTGAATTTGCAAGTTCTACAATAGAGTATAAAGAAAATAGAGATTATAATAAACAAGAAGAATTTGTTTATCAAGTTAGTGATGATTTAATAATTCCTCAAAGTATTTTAAATGATGAAAACGTAGTTATTGATGATAATATGGGAAGTGATTTTAAAATTGTTTATAGCTATAATGATAAATATTTTGAGTCAATAACTAAACCGGAAATAAGTTATTATAAAAATTATAAAATATTACACACAAGATATTTTGTAACTTCATTTAGGTATAATCATGAGTATTTGGATAAATTTATAAACAATTTAAAAAAGAAGAAAATAATTATAGAGAATTTTGATAATTTTGATATTAAAATATATTTAAGTAATGAATCTTTAGAAAAAATGAAAAAAAATCAAAAAAAATATGATTATTATGATCATGATTTTGATTTAGAAGATATTTGTAATAGTTTAAATGAAGATGGTTATGAACTTCCAAGTTATTGTAGAGATTATGTATTAGAGAATGAACTATAATTCATTCTTTTTTATTCTTTGGTTATTATGCTTTTAGGGTATGATTTTCTTTCGTCTGTTAAGTAAAGTATATAGTCTATTGAAGTATGATAGTATTTAGCAAGAGTAATTAATTGATCATATGTCATTTCACAAAGTTCATTTTCATATCTAGAATATTGTTGTTGTGAAATGTTTAATATTTTTGCTATTTCATGTTGAGTTAAGTCTTTATCTTCTCTTAAATCTCTAATTCTATTCATATAAAATGTTCCTTTCCTTTAAATTTTATCGTACAAATAATATGAGTATTGACCGTTACGAAAAAAGGTTCATGCCACGTGCTTCAGCACGTAAACCCTTGGAGGGTTTAGAGGCAATTTATTGCCGTTGTCTAAAAAAAGCGATATAATAAAAAACCGATAGCGAGGCGGTTTTGAAATGAGAAAATCAAGTCATGTGCAATATGATATACATATGGACAACAAAATATAGATATAAAGTATTAATTGGAAGAATAGCCGAAAGAACAAGAGAAATAATAAGACAAAGTTGTAATAGTATGGACATAAGTATAATAAAAGGAAGTATAGGGAAAGAACATATACATGTATTAATATCATGTCCGCCGAGTATATCGGTTTCAAAAATAGTACAACAATTGAAAGGAAAAACATCAAAAGTGTTACTTAGAGAATATAAAGAATTAAAGAAAAGATATTGGGGTCAACATTTATGGTCAAGTGGATATTTTTGTAGAAGCGTAGGATTTATAACTCAAAATACAATAAAAGAATATATAGAAAATCAAACAGATGAATATGAGGAAACTTTTAAAATAATAGGGTGAGTTTACTCACGAAAACGTGCTTTCAGCACTCACAAAAGCCACGTGATTTATTGCGTGGTGGTTAACAAAATTGGGACTTTAAAACATAAAAGTGAAAATGAATATTTACACGAAATTATAATTGAAAAAGAATCTTTATTGTATAAAATAATAAAAAAAGAAATAGTATAATAATTATAAGTGTAGTAATAGTAGTAGGAATAGTCTCTATAGTAAGTTTAATTAAAAGTCATGCATACTTTGAAACTAGAAAGAGTTTTGATGTATTAAAAGGAAGAGTACCAAATTTTGTAAAAGGAGATATCAAGTTTGCGTTTGTAGTAGATGGAGTGGAAGAAAAGACGTTACCTAAAAAGGATAGTGGATATCATTTTGTAGGTTCAGAGTGTACAAGTGGAGCAAAAGCTTCGTGGAATGAACTATCGTGGAGCGTGAGTGTATCAAATTTAAGTGAAAACGGAACATCTTGTACATTAAAGTTTGAAAAGAAAGAGTTAAATTTTGATTATGGAGATGGTTCTTTAAATACAGTATCTAGAAGTTGTGAATTAAATGGAAATAGTTGTGGGTTATATAGTGGTGATTTTGGTTATAAAGACAAAGTATATGTATATGATTTAGTGAGTGGAAATGATAAAAAATTAGAGTCTGTAGATGTTGAAATGAAAAAGGGGGGAAATTATAATGGAAATTATTATCCACTTAATGGAACAATGATTTCATCTCCAATGGAAATATTAGAAAATAATAATTCATTAATAATGAAAAAAGGAGAAAATATTTATACAACTAATGTTCAAACTGCTGATGATTCTATAATATATCTTAATTTTAATATATTTGGGCAAGGACCTTTAAATAATTTAGAACAAGCTGTAAATAATAAAAAAATAAAACCTCTTGTAATTATTTTTACTTTGGATAGGATAGGAGATAATCCTGTTAATTTATATAACGGAGGCACTTTAAGTGGTTACTTTAATTATTTGAGAATATATTTTATGCTAGAAAATAATGTGTCTATTAAAGGAATGAAGTTTAATTCTGGTGTTGAACTTAGAAGAAGTTCAGGTCATATTTCAATTCAAAAAATAGAAAACAAAATTCTTCACTTAAAATAGGTATAAAAAATCTTAATTTTTCTAAAATAAGAATGGACTTTAAGTTGGCATTTTCATTTATTATTTTTTTTGGTACAATAGTTATGGTGAATAATATGAATTCTGAGAAAATAAGTATGTTAGAAAGATATGGAGAAAACTTTACTCAAAAAGAATATATTACAGATCCAGCAATAGCTAGAGACGAGGAAATAAAAGAATGTATTTTAACACTTTTAACGCCGGAAAAAAGTGCACTTTTAGTGGGGAAGCCTGGTATTGGTAAAACTGCTATTGTTGAGGGTTTAGCTTTTCGTATAAAAAAGGGCTTAGTTCCAAATGCTTTGATAGGTTATGAAGTTATTAAAATAAATATTACTAGTTTGTTAGGGACTAGTATTAGTGATGGTCAAGTAGAAAATAGAATAGATTTATTAGTTAGAGAATTAGAAGCAAGAGATAAAACTATATTATTTATTGATGAAACTCATGTTTTAGTAAACAATAATACTACAGATAATGGTGGTATTGATTTTGCAAATTTACTTAAGTCAGGACTTGATCGTGGTTCAATTAAAATGATAGGAGCAACTACTACGGAAGAATATGAAAGGTATATTTTAAGAGATAGAGCTTTTTTGCGAAGATTTCAAAAAATCGAAGTTATGGAGACTTCTAAAGATGATACTGTTAAAATTCTTATGGGCACTTTACCTAAATTAGAAAAGCAAATTGGTGTTAAATTAAATTATACTGATTTTATTAAAATAAAAATTATGAGTTTTATAGTTGAAATGACTGATGAATATAAAAGAGTATATGAAGTTGCAAGTAGATATCCTGATATTTGTTTAACTATACTTTCTAACGCTTTTACATATGCAGTATTTGATAATGAAGCAAATGTTAGAATAAAACATGTATATAAAGCTGTTTGTAATGCTAAAAATATATATGAAGATGCTAAGAAAAAAGAGATTGAAAGATTTAAAATAGAATTTGCTGATTTAATTAGAGAAGAAAATGTTGATTTAAATGATATAAGATAAAAAGGAGATTGATTAAATGGAAAGAAAAATTAAAGTAGCTCAAATTGGTTGTGGTAAAATGAGTGAATATACAATGAGGTATGTGTTTGAAAAAGGTGGAGAAGTTGTAATTGCAGTAGATGTTAATAAAAATATTATAGGAAAAGATATTGGCAATATTATGAATACTAGTGATAAGGGAATTATAATAGAAGATGTTAAGAATTTAGAGAAAAAATTAAATGAAGTTAAACCTGATATTGCAATTGTTACTACAATGAGTTTATTAAATGATATTGAAAATGTAGTTAGAGTTTGTATTAAGTGTGGTGTTAATGTAATTACTACATGTGAAGAGGCTTTTTTTGCAAGTAATTCGAATCCTTATTTATATAATGAACTTGATACTTTAGCTAAGAGTAAAAATGTAACAATTACTGGTTGTGGATATCAAGATATATTTTGGGGCAATTTAGTTGCTTGTCTTGCTTCATCTACACATAAAATCAAAAAAATTATTGGCTTATCTTCATATAATGTTGAAGATTATGGTATTGCTCTTGCTCATGCTCATGGAGCAGGATTATCAAAGAATGAGTTTGATAAAAATATAAAGGCTCAAGCTGAAATAAGTGAAGAAGAAAGAGATCGTTTAAAGCGTGAACGATTATTTGCTCCAAGTTATATGTGGAACGTTGCAGGCTGGCTTAGTGAAAAAATTGGGCTTCATATTACAGATATAAATCAAGAATGTATTCCAACAATTGCTAAATGTGACATTCATTCTGATACTTTAAAAATGGATATAAAAACTGGAGAAATAACAGGAATGAATGCTATTGTTAAAGCAAAGACAGAAGAAGATATTGAAATAGAAATTGAGTGTATTGGTAAAGTATATGATAAAGATGATGCTGATATAAATAAATGGACTATAGAGGGAGATCCTACTACTACTATGATTAATGAAAAACCAGATACAGTATGTCTTACTTGTGCAGATATTGTAAATAGAATCCCTGATGTTATCAATTCTAGAGCTGGTTTTGTGGCAACTTATGAAATGGGAGAAGCTAAATATTTAGTAAAAGATTTAAATGAATATGTAAAATAAAAAATAAAACTTGATTTTAAGTTTTATTTTTTGTTAGAAATATAGAGAAATAAATAAACAAATCCAAAAGCTAGTAGAATAATAAGTGTAGTGATTATTGCTTCTTTTGACATAAATTGATTAAGAAATGAATATATATAATTTAGTATATTCTTAATAGCTATACCAAAAGAGCCTAAAAAATCTTTTAGTTCTTCAAAAAAAGTTTTAAAAAAATTAATAATCATATTACACATCCCTATTAGGATTATAATATAGACTTGCTTTTTTTTCAATTATTTGTTATTCTATATTTGCATATGGCGGGATTGGTGAAGTGGTTAACACGCCGGATTGTGGCTCCGGTATGCGTGGGTTCGATCCCCACATCTCGCCCCATATTGAATTTTACGCACACCTTTGTGCGAAAGATAAGTAAAAGTTCGTAATACTTGATATTATGGACTTTTTTTCTTTTGCAAAGGTGGTGAGTGTATAAAATGAATGTGTCCATAGAACTTTTAGAATTTCCTTTGTGTATAAAAAATAAGATATTAAGAATTAAAAATATTACCAAACTAAATATAGAATATATTGCAGGAAAGAATATTGTTTTTAATAACTCTAATTTAGGATTAAATGAACCACATAAAATTATTATTAGTAATGATAAAAATAAAATAGTTTTACTTTGTTATGATGATGATACAAACTTATATGATGAAGAGTTATCTAGGACTATTACAATAAATGAATTAACTAAAATTATAAATACATTGTTAGAAAAAATATCAAATTAATGGTATAATTGTCATAAGGAGTGATTTTTTATGGGAAATCATGATATGAGATTAAATGAATAACCTTTTGATATGATTGCAAATGATATTAAAGATATTGAATATAGATTAAATGATGAAAAGCGGAAACAAATACAAATTGGGGATACAATTACTTTTTATAAAAGACCATTAGAGAAAGAGATAATCAAAGTATTAGTAACTGATTTAAAATATTATAAAACTTTATTGGAAATGTATTCTGCTACTTTTGAAAAAGATTTTAAAGATAGATATGATAGCCCACAAGCAGTTGTAGATGATACGCCATATTATACAAATGAAGAAGTAGAAAAATATGGATGTGTAGCAATTTACTTTAGAAAAATTAGATAATATTTGCTGTTTTTAAACTATTAAATAAAAAAATTAAAATTTGTTTTTTCCTTTATTTATAAGGACTAAACAGCTGCTTTTAGATATAATTATCAAATTGTGTCCGTTGCATGTCCTAAAAAAATGTGGTATTATGGTAATATACGAAAATTCTAGATAATCGTATATTTGAATTATTTTGAAGTTCTTAACACAAGGGAAATTCTTCCTTGTTTTTTTGTCGTTAAAATTTATAGGAAAGGAGAAAAAAATATGGATGACAAAAAGTATGTAGTAGGACTTTACCCTAGAGTTTCAACTGAAGATCAATTTAGAAATGGTCATAGTTTAGATGAACAAAAGGAAAGAATGTTGAAACTATGTGATTACAAGAATTATGAAGTGTATAAGGTGTATGAAGATGCAGGAATAAGTGCTAAAAATATGAATCGACCTGCTTTTCAAGAAATGATTCAAGATATTAAAGATGGAAAGATAAACAAAATAATTGTTTATAAGTTAGATAGATTAACTCGCTCTATCAAAGATTTAGAAGAGATATGTACCTTTTTAGAAGAAAATAATTGTAGTTTGGAAAGTATGTGTGAAGATATTAATACTTCTACTGCTAATGGTAAGTTTTTTATTAGAATGCTTACAATTCTTGCCCAACTAGAAATTGAAAGAACAAGTGAAAGAACTAAATTTGGTATGGTCGGTGCTGTGAAAAAGGGACATTTTGTAGGACGTCCACCTATTGGATATGATAAAGTTGATAAAAAATTAGTTGTAAATGATATTGAAAGTGAAGTTATTAGAAGAATATTTGATTTATATATTAAAGGTGTCGCAGCTAATGCTATTACAAAATTATTAAATGAAGAAAAAGCATTAAATAGAAAATGGATTCCTACTCTAGTTGATAGAATACTATCTAATGAAATTTATATTGGTAATTATGTTCATAGAAAAACAGTTAGTAATGAAGAATCACAAAAGTTTGTTGGAGTTGCTCCAGCAATTATTGAAGAAGAAGTATTTAATATAGCTCAAATACAAAAACAAAAGAATCTTAAAAACTATAAAAGAAAACAGACTTATATTTTTATGCAAAGTATCAAATGTCCTAAGTGTGGTACTATCATGGGTGGTTGTTCTAGTAAAAGTCATACAGGAGAAAAACATTGCTATTATCAATGTGCTAATTGTAAAACGAGAGTTAGTGAAAAGAAAATTGAAAAACAAATGATTAATTTTTTAGATGATATGCTAGACTTCTTCTTATTAATTGATAATACTTATAAACCTTATTTATATCAAGATACTAAAAAAGAATTAAAAAAATGTAATAAAATAATCGATGAATTAAATACAAAAGAAAAAAGAATTAAGAAAGCCTTTGTAGATGGTATTGTTGAAGAGATAGAACTAAAAGATGAATTAGATTTTATTAAAAATCAAAAGAAAATAACAGAAGAGAAAATCAAAGATTTAACTATAAAAGAAAGCACAGAAGATCATAAAAATGAAATGAGATTAATTTATAATTTAAAACAATTAGAACAAATAAAAAGTAAATCATATTATGCTAGAAAGAATCATTTATGGAATAAATTATCTAAAGAACAAAAACAAGAATTAGTATTTAAATATATTGATAATATTAGTATTGAAGTTGATAAAAAGAAAAATGTATCTATTAAAAATATTAATATTAACAAAAAAGAAATTAATAATATTGGTTATTTATTTAGAGAAAATTGTTTTGATTTAGTAGTTAATTCTAATGACAAAAGTTTGATATTATCTAATTATAAATCAAAAGAAGATATAGATAGTTATGTTAAATCTTTAAGTGAGTTCTATAAAATCAAACAAAATAATTTAAATATTAATTCTATTAATTTAGAAGAATTAAATCAAAGTAGTGATGTATTACAAATAATTCCTAGTAAAAATGAATCAAGATTTGATCAAGAAAGTTTAACATTACTATCAATAAATACCTAAAAATATGATAAAATTATATTAGATTAATCTTTAAGGAGGAACTAATTATGAATATTGAATTTATTACTGATGCTTATACAAGTGATGGCTTAAAATTGCCTATGGTTCATTTTGAAAGTAAAGAAAAAGATATATGTGTTATTTGTATTCATGGTATGTGTGGAACAATTATAGACAATTATTTTGCTACAGTATGGGGTAAATTATTATCTGAAAAAAATGTTGGCTTTATTTATGAACACAATAGAGGTCATTCTATTGAAAATGATATTGTTATGAAAGATGGATCCTTTAAAAGATGTGGATGTATGTATGAACTGTTTGAGGATTGTATTTATGATATAGATTTAGCCATACAAACTGCAAAAGATAAAGGATATAAAAGAATTATCTTGTTAGGACACAGTTATGGATGTAATAAAGTAATCTATTATTTTTATAAAAAGCATCCAAATATTTTAGGAATAATATTTGCAAGTGCTCCAGATATGATTGGTTCACACTTATCTGCACAATCAGATGAGTATGAGAAATTAATTAATGAAGCAAAAGAAAATATAGACAATAATGAACCCACAAAATTGCTTCATAAAATGATTGAAGATTATATGTATATGAGCTCACAAACTTATTATAATTGGTATAATGAAAACTCAAAATTAAATAACCTACCTGTTATTTCTAATCCAAAACAGTGGGATCAATTTGAAACAATTAATGTTCCGATTCTTACTTTTTCAGGTTCTAACGAAGAGGATTATTATTTACATTTAGATTTATTAAAAGATAAAGCAATTAATTGCAATAACTTTGAATATAACGTAATAGAAAACACAGGACATACTTATAAAACTAAGGAATTAGAAATTGGGAATTTAATTTTTGATTGGATAAATAAAAATTTTAATAATTAATTAGAAAGGAGCAAATTATGTTAGAAAAAAGTAATATGCAAATGATTGAAGAAATCAAAGATGTAATTATAAGTAGTAGAAATAAAATAGCTTATGAAGTAAATAATACAATGTTACTCGCATATTGGAATGTTGGTAGAATTATTGTTGAAAATGAGCAAAATGGTAATATCAAAGCTGAATATGGTAAACAAATAATGAAAGAATTATCAAAAGAATTACGAAAAATTTTAGGATTGGGTTTTTCAGTTAGTAATTTATTTAATATGCGTAAACTGTATATTACTTATCCAAAATTCCAGACACTGTCTGGAAAATTGAGTTGGTCACATTATTGTGAGTTATTAAGCGTTGAAAATGAGGATGAAAGAAATTTTTATGAAAAAGAATGTGTTAATTCTAACTGGAGTGTTAGAGAATTAAAAAGACAATTAGAAACATCATTATTTGAAAGATTATTATTATCTGATGGAAAAAATAATAAAGAAAAAGTTTATGAATTATCAAAAATTGGACAAACGTTAAGTACACCAGAAGATATATTAAAAGAGCCATATGTTTTTGAATTTTTAGATATTAAAGAACCAAAACCTATTCTTGAAAAAGACTTGGAAAGAAAGTTAGTAAAACACATGGAAGAATTCTTACTTGAATTAGGCAAAGGTTTTATGTTTGTGGGAACACAACAAAGAGTAACTTTGGGGAATACTCATTATTATGTAGATATGGTTTTTTATAATAAGATTTTAAAGTGTTATGTTTTAATTGATTTAAAGATAGGACAAATGAAACCTGAATACGCAGGTCAAATGAATATGTATTTAAATTATTATAATGAAGAAATTAATGATGAATTTGATAATAAACCAATCGGAATTATTCTTTGTAAAAGTAAAAAAGAAGTGGCTATGGAATATGCTTTAGGTGGACTAGAAAATAATGTTTTTACTTCAACTTATACTTATTATATTCCTAATAAAGAAGAATTAATAAATGAAGTAGAAAAAGTTTTAAATGAAAATAAATGATTATATATGTTTAATTAATTAGAAGAAGCAATTTATGGAAGAGATTAGATTAACCCAAATTAATGATGAAAATTTAATAGATGAACAAATTGATAATATTGTTTATTCGGATATAGAAGATGATGGATTATCTTCAGAATATGGTTTTGTTTTTGGAAATAGTATGCTAATAAATGAAAGAGTAAATACTTCTTTGGAGGCTTATAAAAAAGGTAGAATAAAAAAAATAATATTTATGGGTGGAGTAAATGGAGTTCGTAATCAAGATAATTCTACAATACCAGAAGCAATAAAAATGAAAGAATTAGCATTATCATTAGGAGTAAAAGAAGAAGATATATTGATAGATGATACCTCTAATAATACTTTTGAAAATATAGAAAATGCTATGAAATTATTATCAAATAATATTAATCATATATCTATTGTTACAAGTGAATTTCATTTGAAAAGATGTTATGCAATATTAAAGAAAAATTACCCAAATATTTCAGTTACAATGATTCCTTCAAAAGATGGTTTTTCTGATAGAGATAATTGGTTTTTATCGGATAATTCATGGAATTCTGGAAGAAGTCTTGCAACCTATGAAGCACATTTATTAGTGAAATACGCAAAAGAAAATAAAATTTATGATTTAGAAATTAGAAATTTAAATAAAGAGAGGAATTATTGAATGAAAATAAATGATAGGAGAACACCTTATGAATAGTAAATTAGAATTTAAAAAAGTAACTGATAATAAAGATTTAGTGTCAAAGTCTACTTATGCATGTATTGATAATTTATTTTCAGAAGAAGAAAAAGATGATATATTAGTTGCTGAAATAAATTCAGAATATATGGATGGTATTAAGTTATGTGAACATTACAATATTGATATAAAAATAGGAGTAAATTGCTTAATAGTTGAATGCAAAAGAGGAGAAAATAAAAGCTATGCTGCTCTTCTTGTACCAACTGGATATAAATATAATATGTCATCTACAGTAAGAAAATATACAAATTCAAGGATGGTATCAGTAGCACCACTTGATTATGTATTAGAACAAACAAAAATGGAGTATGGTAGTATCAATCCTATTGGATTACCCCAAGAGAGTAATGTATTTATACAATGAATAGAGGTGAATTTATGAGGGAAAGAGTAACTTTTATTTCTATTTTTGATGATTTTAATTTACAAAAAATAAATCATTATACAAAAGAAATAAATGATAAATTATGTAAAGTTCCATTTGGGCAAAATGTAGCTAATCGTGAAGAAGTAGATACTCTACCTTATCATTTTACTACTTTATCAGCATGGGATATTTCTTATGAAGATAAAGTCATAAATGATTTATCAAAGATAAAATATCCTAATTTAAAAATACTTATTAATAATATAGAAATAATGAATGGAAAAGAAAATAGCTTTGTATTATATTTTAGTATTGAACAAAATGAAGAACTAAAATTATTACAATCTAAAATATATCAAATACTACCAAGTGAAAAATATAATCCTGACAATTTTAAATTTCATATTACTATTCATATAGATAAAGATTATAATAAAATAAATTCAATGAAAGAAAAATTACTAGAAAATTTTATTCCATTTGAATTAAATGTTGGTGAATTTAACTTATATGAAATTTATCCAGCTAAATTGGTTAGACAATTCAAACAAATTATAAATGATGAAAATTATGAGGAAATAA
Source organism: uncultured Erysipelotrichaceae bacterium (assembly GCA_948444795.1). Taxonomy (GTDB): domain Bacteria; phylum Bacillota_I; class Bacilli_A; order RF39; family UBA660; genus MGBC108787. The sequence continues at coordinate 23,422 of CAOJUX010000008.1, forward strand.
GCCCTACTGCTATTGTCACTTCATATCCACGAATTTTTACAGATATACCTTATGAAAAAGATATATATAATTGGTTAGAAAAACATTGCAATACTAAAGTTGCTTTATATAAAAATATGGCTCCAGAAATGGAAGCAAGATATAAATTAATTAATAAGATTTTAGATAAATATGGAATAAAACAAGTATTGGAATTAGCAGCAGGATATTCATCACGTGGCTTATTTTATTCTCAAAAAGGATATAACTATATTGAGTTAGATCTAGAAAATGTTTCTAAAAATAAGAAAAAATATTGCATTCTATTCAAAAAAAGATTCCAGAAAATTTAAAGGTTATTAGTGGAAATGCTTTAAGAAATGATGATTTTAAAATGCTGGAAAATTATTTTAAAACTGATGAGGAAATTATAGTAATTAATGAAGGGTTACTTAGATATTTAACTTTTGAGGAAAAAAGAAAAGTAGCACAAAATATTTATGAATTATTATCAAAGTATGGTGGTATTTGGATAACTTCTGATGTTACACCGAAAAAGTTTATTAAATCTCAAAATAATGCTCTTATGAACTTCAATAAAAATGTAAATAATATTACTTTTAGAAATGCTATAAATGATAGATTTGAAGATGAAAATCATATAAAAGAATTTTTTGGTGATATTGGGTTTGAATTATTTGAAATTCATAAATTTAACGAAGTAAAAGACGTACTTTATTCAATAAAAGAATTAGATATATTTGATGATAAAATAGAACAAACTTTAGAAGATGCTATTGTTGTAGTTATGAAAGTTAAGAAATAAATTATTTTTTCTATCGAAATTTAGAAAGTGATGATTAAATGAGAAATATATATTTACAAGATGTAATTGAAATGTTATATATTAATAAATTTGAAGAGTACAATAAAGAATTTATAATTTGGTGAAGATCTATTGAAAATGAAAAAACTAAGAAAATAATAGTGGTAATTTAATTGAAATAGATATAATGATAAAAAATATTTAGTTATTATTATGAAACAAGTGTTATAATAATTATAAATATAATTAATTAAAAGCAGGTGGGTTAATTGGATTTCCAGTGTTTGAATAAAATGATTGAATATATTGAAAAAAATCTTGATAGTAAAATAAATTTTAAGGAATTAAGTAAAATAAATTATACTAACATATTTATTCTTGAGAGAATTTTTATGTTTTTAACTAATATGACGATAAATGAATATATAAAAAAAAGAAGACTAAGTAAAGCTTTTGAGGAGATAAGAAATACAGACCTTAAAATAATTGATATTGCTTTTAAATATCAATATAATTCTGCGTCATCTTTTAATAGAGCATTTAAACAACTATTTAATATAACTCCTACAGAATGTAGAAAAGGTATTGGTAATTATAAAATAATTCCTATTGAATATTTTGAAAATAATAAAGAAAAATATAATTTTGATTATAAAATAAATAAACTTGATTCTATATTTTTATATTGCTATCATATTACAACAAAAACTCATTTTGATTTATTATATAATATAAAGAAATTATATCAAAAAGTTAAAACAACTGAAAGATATAATGAGTTTAATGAAGTAGGAATGTATGGAATATTTTCTAAAAAAGAAGGTTTATATCATTATTATTTAGGATCTACTAAATACTTTTCTGATTTAGAAAAGTATGAAATTAAGGAAAATGAATATGCTGAATTTAAACTTATATCAAGAGAACAAAAAAAAATAGTTGATTTTGAAGAAAAAATTATTAAGCAGTGGATACCTTCAACAAACTATAATATTAAAAATCCACTTAAAATTGAATTATATAAGGGTAATAATTGTTTTATATATTTACCAATAAAATAATCTTAACAAATTTAATATTTAAAATGTAAAGAAATATACTTAAAATTATTTTATGATTTTTTTGGTGAAGTGTATGTTTTTTAGAAATATTAAAATTACAAAGGATTATTTTTCTTTAGTAAAATTTAAAAATAAATATTTAATAATTTTTATAATTATTGATTTAGTAAATGTTTTAGTGAGTCTGTTAGTACCTTATTTTATATCGTTAATAGTAGAAAATGTAACTAATAAATTATATAATATATCATTTATTTTTGTTATCATATTAGGTATAACTTATCTATTTAATAAAATTGGCTCATACTTTACTAATTGGTGTTATGCTAATTTTTTTAAAGAAGCTTATGTAGAAGTGCATGAAACACTTGTAAATAGTATATATAATTTTGATGAAGAATATTCAAAAAAGATATCAATAGGAAAAATTATAAATTCTTCAAATACTGATATTATTAATATTGCTGAAATACCTTCTTTTATAATTGAATTATCTATTGAATTAGTTAAACTTTTAGTTATATATTTTGTTTTTGCTAAGCAGAGTATTTTAGTTGCTTTATATGTTATATCAATAGATTTAATATATTATAATTTTGCAAGAAAATGTAATGAAAAAAATACATTTTATTTAAAAAAACAAAGAAATTATGCTGATAAAATAACAGGAATGCTATCCCAAATTTTAATAGGGCTTAAAGATGTTAAAAGCTTTGGGATTGGGGATAAGTTAAATAATAAATTAGATGGATATAGAAAAAGGTGGCAAGAAAGTTATTTTTTAAAAAGAAAATTTTATTTTACAAGAAAAACATTGGTAGGTTTAATAATTGATTTTGGAAAAATCATATTATATTTTATTATGATAATTCTTCTTATAAAAGGTAAAATACAAATAGCTATGTTTTTATTATTAATTTCTTATTATGATAAAGCAAAAGATTCAATTAATGACATAATGGGATTTGATGTATCGATTATGGAAGAAGCAGTTTCTTTATATAGGATAAATGAAATAATTAATTATGGAAATAATGCTTTAAAAGTAGATGGTATGATTGATAATGATGATATTATAGGCCTTGTTGAATTTAAAAATGTATCTTTTAAATACAATAGGCTTCCAATATTAAAAAATATTTCTTTTGTGGCCAATCCAAATCAAGTTACAACAATTGTTGGTAAAACAGGAACAGGAAAAACTACAATATTTAATCTTCTTTTAAGAATGTATAAGGTAGATAGTGGTAATATTTTAATAGATAATGTAAATATTTATAATTATTCTAAAAATGTATATAATTCTAATATTAGTATTGTAAATCAAAAAACTTTTATTTTTAATATGAGTATAAGAGCTAATCTTTCTCTTATTGATTCGAATAAAAAAAGGCAAATTGATGCTTGTAAAAGAGCGGGAATACACGATTTTATAATGTCTTTACCCAAAGGATATAATACAGTTCTTAAGGAAGATGCAACAAATATAAGTGGAGGGCAAAAACAATTATTATCTCTAGCTAGAGCACTTCTTACAACCTCTGAAATAATTCTTCTTGATGAAGTTACTTCATCATTAGATCCTAATACAACTAATAAAATCATAACTCTTTTAGATGATTTAAAAACAGATCATACACTTATTGTTATTACCCATAATAGAGATTTAATGAAAGTCGCTGATAAACTAATTGTGCTAAATAATGGTAAAATCGAATGTATTGGAAAACACATGGAATTATTAAAAAATAATGACATTTATAGAAAATTATATGATGCTTAACTTTATGATTTCTTACAATTTTCATTTTATATCGCTTTTTTTATTGTGTATTGAAAAAATAAATGGTAAAATTTATTAAAAGATTGGGTGTTTTTATTGGATATATTAAATGATTTTTATCGTCACTTAAATAATAAAAGTGAAAATATTAGCTCTTATGCTATAGTAATAGATAGAAAAGGGGAGTATTTAAAAGATATTTTAGATGAAAAGCCTTATAACCATGCGACTTCTTTTAATTATTTGGCTTCATTGTTTAACATACCTTATGTTGAAACTGAATCTGTAGTTGAAGCTGCTAAAAATTTAAATAATTATGGGTATATTGCTTTACAAATAAGAAAAGAGTATTGTGTAATTTATTTCCCAGAATCTATTACATTGGAACAATATGATAAACTTTATGAATTATTAATAGATAAAGATTTAAGTTATTCTTATGAAGAAGAAACAGAGGGATTTTTAACTCAAGAGGAAATATTAGAATATGCTAAAAGTTTAATACAAGAAAAAAGAAAGTTATGATTTGTACATTTAAAGGTGGTTACATTTTATGGGATATAAAATTATAAGAAATGAAAATGCTAGTCATTTTAATAAAAATGGAGTAGATTTTACAGGATATGAAGATTTTGGGATGGATCTTGGTATTGTTATTGAAAACGTAGAAAAGGGTCATTTTGAAGAATTTGTCCATGAAAAGAGTACGTTTATTTATATATTTTTAGAAGGAAAAGGGGTATTTGTTTTAAATGATGAGGAGGTAAGTGTTAAAGCTGGTGATATTCTTATAATAGAACCAGGTACTAGAATATATTATTATGGTAGTTTAAAGCAAATTTTAATTACTTCACCAAAATGGGATGCTGCTTACGAAAGACATATCAGAATACTAGCGGAAGATGAATTAAGAAATTTATGACTATAAAAATTAGCAAAGATAAAATAAAAAATTTTTATTTACTATTACCATTTTATAAATGTTTTTTGTTTAAATTATTTTCTTTTCAAACAGATTCTTTAGATGAACAAGTTAATATTATTATTAATGCATTAAATATTAAGTCTAGAAAATTGCGAATAACTTATATATATGATAAAGCTTGTAAAATTATTGATAATAATAATTATGGTAAAAATATATGTGGCTTTAAAAATTGTAAATGTTATGTGCAAAGAAAATATAAAAAGCAACAAATATATGGTTGTTGCCGAAAATGTGTTTATGTTACTGATAATGGATGCCCTTCTTCTAATTTAGCATGTAAATTATTTAATTGCTCTGAAGTTTATAATAGATGCAAAGTTACTACATATAAAGATTTAAAAATATTAAAAGCGCTTAGCTTAAGAGGGAGATTTATTGTAAAATCAGACTATTTTTCTTTAAGAGAGGATGTTTTAAAAGATTTATATTCATATAGTATATTATATTCTACCTTTAGAATAGTTTATAGATTATTTAAAAATTTAATATTGAAAAAATAATTTATAGTATATTGGAATCATCATAATTTATATTTTTATATTCATTAATAATTAAACTATTTGTAGTAAGTAACATACTAGCAATACTAATTGCGTTTTTAAATTCTTCAATAACAGCCAACGTAGGATCTAAAATATGGTTACAATTAATAAATTTTTCATTTTTAACATCGTAAACAATATTATAATTTTCTTCAATAATTTTATTTTTAATTTCTAAAATATTGTTTCCAGAATTATAAATAATTTGGTCAAAAACTGTATCTAGAATATTATAAATAATTTCATCGCCATTTGTTTCGATTTTAAATTGTTTTTTGAGTTTTAATAAGCTTATTCCAGATCCTATTAAAACTCCATTTTTGGCAATATTAATGGCTTTTAGAGCATCTTGATAACGCATTAATGCTTCTCTTTTTTCAACAGTTGTATTGCCTCCAATTTTAATAGTAGCAAGTCCGTTTTGGAGCATACTTATTCGTTCATTTTTATTAAATTCATTATTATCTTTAATTGTCTTTATTCTATTAGTTATATTTTCATTTTTTTTGTAACAAATTATAGTTTCATTTTTACAAATTTTTATATTTTCAATTTCGCCTAACCAGTAATTATTAATATTATAACTATTAGAAATTGCTTTTATATCGTCTAAAAAATATTTTTGGTTTTCACCATAATGAGGATTTTTTAATAAAATAATATTTATTTTATTTTCTAAATATAAAGATAAAAAATTATTAATAATGTCATCACTATAATCTTTGGCAATAATAATTAATTTTTGATTGTTATTAATTATTTTGTTTAGTAAATAACTAATATCTTCTAAATTATCAATTGTGGATTTAGTTAATAGTATTTTTGCATTCTTAAAATTTATTATATTTTCTTTGAAAAAATAATCAGATGCGATTATAGTTTCAAATTTATAACCTTTATAAAAAATAGTTTCTGTAAATTCATTTTCATTTTCTTCTAAAGTTATGCCGTCAATGTTTTTAATTTTAAAATATGTATTGCTTATTATATTTCCAATGTTTTTACTATTCGAAGAAATCATTGCAATAATTTTTAAATCTTGTTTTTTAGGTTTAAAGCTTAAAGATTTAATTTCTTTTATTAATTTATTTAAAGAAACATTTAGTTCTTTTTTTAACATAATTGGATTTATTCCCTCATTAATATATTTTCTTCCTTCGTTATAAATATTTTTTAATAATAATAAAGTAGTTGTAGTGCCATCTCCAATTATATCATCAGTTTTTACTGAAGAAGTTTTAACAATTTCAAAAATAGTATTTATTATTTCATCTTCACTTTCAATATTTTGAGCAATGGTTACACCATCATTAGTTATAAAAGGACTACAAGCTGAGTGATCAATTATTACGTTTTGACCTTTGGGACCTAAAGTTCCTATAACTGTGTCACATAGAGTATTTACGGCTTCATTTATTTTATTTATTAAATTTTTTTCATTGATAATTTTTTTCATAGTTCACTTTCCATTTCTGTTATATTTTTCCAATATTTTTTTGGCATATTGTTCATTCTTAGTTTTTCATTTTTTCTTTCTTTTATAGTAATATTTTCATAAAATGTTTTCCAAATAGCTTTTATTTTATCTTCATCTTTACTGATGTTTTTTTTGGTTTTTATATTTTTATCAGAGATATAATATAATTTATTTTTATCATAAATGCATATTATGTGATTATTAGTGTCATGAATTATAAAATATTCAGAACTTAATCTATTTTTGAAATGATGAGCAAGCAGAAATATTATTTTGTTTTCTGGAGTAATTATAGCACTATAAATATGATTTTCTAATTCTTGAAATCTAGTAAATTCTTTAAATTTATGATTTTCATTACAAACTTTTTTATTAATTTTAAGAGCAAGATTTACACATTTTAAATTTAAGTGATATCTAGTTTTATCTTGATATTTAATAGCATTTAAAATAAAGTAAAATATTATATTTTCTTTATTTTCGTTATGTGATAAAAATACATGAAAAATAATACTAAAATTTTGATGCCCAATCTTTTTTTTGAAATAATTTATAATATTAACATTATCCTCTAATTTTAAATTAATTATGTTATCAAATAAATTAGGAGTATAACTAGCTTCTTTAATTTGTATATTATTAACTTTATGTTCTGTTAAATTTTTAATTAATAGTAAAAGATTTTTAAATTTTCCATTATAAATATAAATATTATTCATTTTCAAATAAAGAAAGTTGTTTTCTTGATATAATTAATTTTTCTTGATCTTCTACTATTAGATTTTTTTCTATAAACTTTTTATTAAATAGGGATGAATTTATAAAATATTTTTCATTACATGTAATAAAATATTTCGCTCTTTTTAATATTACTCCAATGTTTTTTAAATCTGTGAAATTTAGTCGATAAATTTTTCGAGCAGTAATTATTCTTTTGGCTGATTTTATTCCTATTCCGGGTATTTTTAATAAATCATTATAAGAGCATCTATTTATTTCTTTAGGATATTCATCTAAATGTCTTAAGGCATAATCAGCTTTGGGATCTAGTAATAAATTAAAATTAGGATTTGTTTTATCTAATAAATCATTGACTTTAAAATTGTAATATCTTAATAGAAAATCAGTTTGGTATAAACGATGTTCTCTTTTTAAAGGTGGCATGTTAATTACTGGTAAATATTTATCATGATTTACAGGAACATAAGCAGAATAGTAAACTCTTTTTAAATTTTTTGTTTTATATAATACTTCACTTTTATTCATTATTTCTAAATCAGTTTCTTTTAAGGCACCAATGATCATTTGAGTACTTTGACCAGCTGGCACAAATTTTCTACTTTTATTATTTTTTATATAGGTCATAATATTATTAATAGAATCTTCATTTTTATTAGGCGCAAGTAATTTTAAACCATTACTAGTTGGAAGTTCAATATTAGTGCTCATTCTATCTACAAGATTGCCTAATTTTTTTATTAAAACTTCGCTTGCACCAGGAATAGCTTTAGCATGAATGTATCCATTAAAATGGTAGTTTTCTCTTAACATTTTGATAGTTTCTATTAATAAATTCATTGTATAGTCTGGATTTTTAATGATTCCTGAACTTAAAAATAGTCCTTCTATATAATTTCTTTTATAAAAATTAATAGTTATTTCACATATTTCTTTTGGAGAAAGAATAGTTCTTTTTATGTTATTTGATTTGCGGTTTATACAATATTTACAATCAAAAATACAACAATTAGTCATTAAAATTTTTAAGAGAGAAATACATCTTCCATCACTAGAAAAAGAATGACATATTCCTGAAAAGGCGGCTGATCCTATACCTTTGTTATTTTTTCTATTGCTTCCACTTGATGCACAAGAAACATCGTATTTGGCACTACTTGCTAAAATTTTTATTTTTTCTTGAATATCCATTTTCTTCACCTTTTTTAATTATATAATAAAGATAGAAGAAAAGCAAACTAATATTCGCGTCCAATTTTTGGCATAAAATAAAATTTTAAATTATATCAAATTTTCTTCAATTAGATAATCTTCCAAATATTTATTTTGGGGTAAAATTATTGTTTTGTAATTATATTTAAGTTTGCTCCAATTTTCTAAATCTGTAATAGCAAGTTTTATAAACATTTCATTATTACCTCTTTTTTTATATCTTAAAATTAATTCTGACTTACTATCAATGCTTGGCATAATAAATACAAATTTTATTTTTTCTTTTATTAAAATATCACGTATTTCTAAATCTGCAGGTACAAATATAATTTTGTCTTCTTTTATTATTTCTTTCAAAGCTAATAAATAATTATTAGGATACTCCTCATTTTTTTATCTATTGCGGGTCGCTTTTTTTCTTTCTTGTTCTTCAATAGTCTTACCATACTTCTTATATTTAAATTGGATTATATCAAAGTCAATGATATTTTTATACTTTTTTGATAGATACGTTTTTCCTAAACCAGCAAATGCACATATAATTATTGACATTTATAGACATCTCTCCTTTTAATAATAAATAATAAAAGCTATTTTATTTTTTTAAATTGACCATATTGAAACTTTTAAACTTGGAAAAAATAGCTTATGAATTTCTTTTTCTAAACTAATAAGTAATTTTATTTCATAATCAGAAAGTTTATATTTTTTTCGAACAGTTGTAAATATTTCTTTATAATTTGATAGAGATTCATAAATATTTAATATTTCAAAATCTGTATCTCCATTCAAAATGAGAAATAAAAGCTTTTTAATAGTACTATCTAAAAAATCTATATTGTCTATAAATTTCATACTTGTAAGTAGATTGTGATTAGGATTATCATATATAGTAGCTAAATTACTAATATAATTAAATTCTTCATTAGTAATATTTTGTAATTCAAAGCTTTTTGGATTGTACTTTATAATTAATTTTCTAAAATCAAAAATATCTTCATTTTTTTGATCTAAACATTTTAATCTTTTATAAAGTATTTGTTCGAATTTTAGTAAATAAGGGTCATAATAACCTAAAAAATCTTTAGAAAATTTAATGAATTCTTTTTTATCTTGGGGATTTTTAGAAGATATTTTATAATATTTTTTAAAAATTAATAGATTAGGGTCAATAGCCATAATGAAGAAAAGAATTTTAGTATCTATAATATCAGTTCTATTTGAAAAATCACTTATTTTATATGAAATACTTCTCTTAATTGCACTAGTATATTTTATTAATTTATTATCAATTTCTGAGTAATGACTCGCATTTTTTGTTATTGTTTCTAAATCTTCTCTTGAAATATTACTAAAGTTATAAAAATTAATATTGTTTTTTATATACAAACGATTTTGTAATTCTTTAATATTTGAAATATTGATTTGTTTCATTTAATCACCTTGGCGTTATTATACTATTTTTATTTCAAATATCAAGTTTCTTTTAATGAAAATTATGTTATAATCTTGAATAGAAAATAATGTGATAAAATGGATATAGAAAAAATAATTAATGATACAATTAATAGAAATAGTTTAGTCAAAGTAAATAATAAGATATATTTAAAAAAATATCAGATAGAAGTATTAGAAATGTGTCATATTGATTATAGAAATGCATCGAGTGTTAAAGAAATATTATTTTTAATAGAAGAAGCTATAGAATATGATAATGAGATTAATAATGAATTACTTGAGGATGTTGCATCATCTTTACAAGAATTTGATTATTATAATAATACTAATAAGTAATTTATTTTTAAAAATATATATGGTAAAATAGCTTTATTAAAAAAGGCGTGATATTATGGATAAAGAAGTAGTATTAGTAACTGGTTCATCTAGGGGACTTGGAAAAAGTATTATAGAAAAATTTGCTTCAAAAGGCTATAATGTAGTTATTAATTATAATCAAAGTAAAGATAAGGCTTTAGAACTTGAAAAACAAGTAAAAAGTAATTATGAAGTAGATGCATTAGTTATTAAAGCAAATATTTCGAATGAAGATGAAGTTAAATTAATGGTAGATAAAATAATAAAAAGATTTGGGCATATTGATTGTTTGGTTAATAATGCTGGTATTGCAATTGATACTTTAGTCGAGGATAAGACTTATGATAACTTTATAAAAACTTTAAGTGTTAATCTAGTAGGTGCTTTTTTAGTTTCAAGAGAAGTTGCAAAATATATGATGATGCAAAAAAAAGGGTGTATAATAAACATTTCATCTACTAATGGTATTGATACTAATTACCCTTATAGTCTTGATTATGATGCCTCAAAAGCTGGATTAATTTCACTTTCTAATAACTTAGCTTTAGAATATGCTCCTTTTATAAGAGTAAATACTATTGCGCCTGGTTGGATTAATACTGATATGAATAAAGAACTTGATGAAGATTATATAAAAGAGGAATGCTCTCATATTCTGCTTAATAGGTTTGCAGAACCTTTAGAGATAGCAAATGTAGCTGTTTTTTTGGCAAGTAAAGAAGCAAGCTATATAAATAAATCAGTTATTAGAGTAGATGGAGGATTTAAGTAATGGATAGAGAATTAATTATAGTACCAAATAAGGATATATTAGATGTCCCACCAGTATTTAAAAAGCTAAAAAAAGGAGAACATCATTCAGAAGAAGCTTTAAATTTTTTACATCAAAATAATATTTTAAGAGAAAATGAAATTAGTGGTTATCCCCCTAAATTAGTAGCGGGGGGGGGTCTATAGTTTTATGTTTAGATGATAAAGATAATTTTAATATTGTTTATTTGCCAGATAAAATAAATAAGGATCAGTATGACTGGTTAATTTTAAGAAAACAATTTTTTGAAGAATTAAAATATTCTTTGATATTAGAAATTGTTGATGAAAATAGCAAAAGTATTTTTAGTTATCATGCTAGTAATGTTGATGAAGTATTATGTGAAAAATCCTTAGAATGTTTACATAATGATGAAATAGATAAAAGAAGGTAAAATATGTATGATTTTATAAGAAATGAAAAATTAATTAATTTAAGTTATGAAATAGAAAAAGATATAAAAGAAATATTTAAGAAAATAGATGAAATAGAAAGTAAAAATTCTTTAAAAGTTTTAAAAGCGTTTCAAACTAATAATATTACAGAAACATGTTTTAATGGCACTACTGGGTATGGTTATAATGATGTAGGAAGAGATGCTATTGAAGGGGTTTTTAAAGATATTTTTAAAACAGAGGCAGCGTTAGTAAGAAGTCAAATGATAAGTGGTTCTCACGCTTTATCAACTTGTTTTTTTGCTCTTTTAAGACCAAATGATATACTTCTTTCTATCTCTGGCCTTCCTTATGATACTTTACATGAAGTTATTGGAATAAAAGAAAATGATAGTAGTTTAAAGAGTTTTGGAATTAAATATGAGCAAATTAATTTAATAAATGATGATTTTGATTATGAAAAAATAGAAAATTATTTAAAAAAGACAAAAGTTAAAGTTATAGAAATTCAAAGAAGTAAAGGGTATTCTACTAGAAAAAGTATTTCTTTAGAAAAAGTAGAAAAGGTCATAAAACTTATTAAAAATATTGATAAAGATATTCTTGTGATGATTGATAATTGTTATTGTGAATTTGTTGATATAATAGAGCCTAGTGAAATAGGAGCAGATATTGTAGTTGGATCTTTAATAAAAAATTTAGGTGGAGGTATAGCTCCTAATGGAGCTTATATAGTTGGAAAGAAAAAATTAATAAAATTATGTGGAGAGGCTCTTACATTACCTGGAGAAGGATTAGAAGTTGGACCAACTCTTGGTATTAATAGAAGTATTTTACAAGGGATTTTTTTAGCACCTAGTGTAGTAGCTAGTAGTTTAAAAACTGCAGTTTTTACTAGTCGAATATTAGAAAAATTAGGATATAAAGTTGAACCATTATATAATGAAAAAAGAGTTGATATTGTTCAAAATATTATTTTTGAAAATAAAAGTGATTTAATAAGATATGTTCAAGGTATTCAATTAGGATCACCAATTGATTCTTCCTTTTTGCCTATTCCAAGTCCTATGCCTGGGTATGATGATGAAGTAATTATGGCAAGCGGTTCTTTTACCCAAGGTAGTAGTATTGAACTTTCTTGCGATGGCCCTTTACGTACACCTTTTATTGCGTATCAACAAGGGGGACTTACCTTTAATTATGGGAAATTTGGCGTTTTAAAAGCAATAGATTTTATGTTAGAAGGCAAAAGTGATGATTAAATTAGAAGAAGTAGATTATAAATTTTTTAAAGATAATATTTATGAATATTATGTAGAATTATTTCCAGAAGATGAAAGACAACCACTTAAGTTATTAGAAAAATTATTTCAAGAAAATATTTTAAAGTTTATGACTATTATGAAGGATAATATAAGTGTTGGTTTTATTATCTATGTAACTATAAAAGATAATCCATATGTATGGCTTGATTACTTTGCTATTTATAAACAATTTCAAAATAAATCTTTGGGAAGTAATGCGATTAAGAGGCTGAAAAAATATTTTAATGATAAGTCAGGAATATATGGAGAAATTGAAAAAATAGGAAAGGGTAATACGGAAGAAGAAAATAATACTAGATTAAAAAGAGCAAAGTTTTGGGAATCTTTAGGTTTTGAATTTTTAGATTATGATTTAGACTTATATGACGTTTTATATACTCCTTGTGTTTTAAAATTAGATAATTCAAAATATAGTGATAAAGAAATATTAGAGTATGGCTTTTCTATATATAAACAAGTGCAAGGAGAAGAAAATTTAAAGAAACATTGTTTTGTGATAGAGAAATAAATGGTGAAATATGAAAAAAACGAAAAAAATGGATATAATATATGAAGATAAAGAGTTATTAGTTATTAATAAACCAGCAGGGTTGCTTACTATAGCTACAGAAAAAGAAAAAAACAATACTTTATATCATCAAGCTAGAGAATATATAAAAAAACAAAACCCTAATAATAAAATATTTATTGTACATCGTCTTGATAAAGATACTTCTGGTATTGTTTTATTTGCTAAATCAGAAAAATTAAAACATATGTTACAAAAAAATTGGAATGATTATGTTTTTTTGAGGGAATATATTGCTATTGTAGAAGGAAGAATAGATAAGAATAGTGGTACAATAAAATCATATTTAACTGAAGATAAAAGATTACATACTTATGAAACTGATTCTAAGCATGGCAAACTTGCTATAACAAATTATGAAAAATTAACAAGTAATAAAGCTTATTCGCTTCTGAAAGTTACGATTGAAACAGGAAGAAAGAATCAAATTAGAGTAGTTTTTTCTTCTTTAAATCATCCTATTATTGGAGATAAAAAATATGGTGCTATTAAAAATCCTATAGGAAGACTTGGTCTTCATGCTATTAGACTTGGAATTTGTATTAATGATAAAAAGTATTTATGGACTTCAAAAATTCCTAAAGCGTTTAATATTATGTATGAAAAAGAATTAAAAATGTATGAAGATAATAGGAGGTAAAGGAATGGAAAGATTACAAAAAGTTATTGCAAATAGTGGTTATACTTCTAGAAGACATGCAGAGATATTAATAAAAGAAGGCAAAGTTAAAGTAAATGGAAAAATTGTGAAAGAATTAGGAACAAAAGTAAATATTAATGATGAGATTGAAGTTGAGGGCAATTCTTTAGCTAAAAAAGAAGATAAAGTTTATTTTTTACTTAATAAACCAAGAGAAGTAATTAGTAGTGCATCTGATAAAAAGGGCAGAAAAACAGTTGTTTCTTTAATAAATACTGATAAACGTATTTATCCAATAGGAAGACTTGACTATGATACAACTGGGCTGTTACTTTTAACTAATGATGGAGAACTTACTAATATTTTAATGCATCCTAAAAATGAAGTGCCCAAAACTTATGTTGCTAAGATAGAAGGTAATTTAAGCCCTAAGGAGTTTTATTCTTTAAAAAAAGGGTTAATTATTGAAAATAGAAAAGTAATTCCTAACTATGTAAAGGTAAGAAAAAGTATTCAAGATAAGTATGATATTGTAGAAATAACAATTGTTGAAGGGCGTAATCATATAATAAAAAAAATATTTGAAAGTTTACATCATAGTGTTATTAAATTAAAAAGACAATCTTATGCTTTTTTAACTTTGGATAATTTAAAATCAGGAGAGTATAGAGAACTATCAATCAAAGAAGTCAAAAAACTGTACAGTTTACACAAATAGAAATAAAACAAAAAAAGTGGGATAATCCGCTTTTTTTGCTCTCATTAAGTGTGTAAAATTACTACTCTTTATCACAGTGACAACCATGCTCACAATCATTACAACTATCATCATTGCAGTCGCAATCATCATCACATGTACACTCTTTGCCATCTTGACATCCACATTTGCAAGTTTCTTTACAATTACAATCATTTTCTTCTTTAATACTAATAGCACTAGTTGGGCAAGATTCAATGGCATTTTTTAAGTTTTCGCTATCTAAGTTTTCATTTGAAATTACTGTAGATAATCCTTCATCATTAAATTCAAAATGCTCACTGTCAATTGCGACACACGCGCCACATCCAATACAAGCATCTTTACTAACATTTATTTTTTTCATAAATTTTATCTTCCTTTCATCAATATTATAAATAGTATTGTAATAAAAATCAATTAATATGTATTTAAAAAAAGTAAAATATATGTTATTATATGGCTATAAAGTAGGTGATATAAGTGAATTCTAGGATGGATAAATATAACCAAGAAAAAGATAAATATGTTAGCTCTCGAACAAAACGAAATGAAAAGTTATATCAAGATATAAATTATGATGAACTAGAAGAGGTTAATTTAACTAGCAATGCTCATGTAATAGGTGATAATGATAAGAATATTAATATTGATAAAATAAAAGAAATTTTAGAGTCACGTTATAAAGATAAACCTAGAAAAGTTAATTCACTTGCTTTGTCTAATCTTGATGAAGAACAGGAAAAAAATGATGAAATTACTAAAGAATATAATATAAATACTATTTTAGAAAAAGCTAAATTAAATAAAGAAGTTGACTATGAAAGAGATAGACTTAAAAAAATTAGAGATACTCAGTATAATATTTTAAAAGATCTAGATATTTCAGAGGAAAAAAGTAAAGAACATGACGAGGAAGAATTAATAAATTTAGTGAATAATATTAATGATAAAAACGATAAAAAAGAAGTAGATCCTTTAGATATTTTAACTGACTTAAAAGGAAGCGATGATACTGTTGTTTTAGAAGGTATAAATGAAGAGCCAAAAGAAAGTTTTAAGGAGGAAGTAAAAAAAGAAAGTGAAAAAACTGAAGTTTTAACTAATTCTTTAACTTTTACTCAAAGTGATTTTGATGATTTTAATGATTTAAAAGAAGATGTTTTTTCTAATAAAATACTTGTAAGAATCTTATTAGTAGTAGTAATTCTTGCGCTAGTGATTGGTATATTTGTTATTTTAAATACTGTTTTAAAGTTAGATTTATTTTAACTTCTTTTTTTTGGTAAATTATAATATGTTTTAATATGAAAGCTAGGTTATATAGTAAAAAAGTTATATTTAAAAATTCTTATAAGACGGTATGCGCAATATTATTAATCTTATTTTTGACAATTACTTTTCTATTTAATTTTAATAAAAAAGTAACTCCAAAACTTTTAAATGTTGCAGAAGCTAGTATTGATAAATTAAATGAAGATATTTTAATGAATTATAAAGTTAGTGATGTTTATAAGAAAGTAGATTTAAATAATATTATTAATATCGAAAAAAATAGTAAAGAAGAAATAATAGATATTGATTTTAATTTAGAGAATGTTTATGAAGTATTATCTTTAATGCTTAATTATTTACAAGAAAAACTTAATAATGTAGATGTCAGAAAACAAATATTAAGATATTATAGTGATGATTTAAGTTCTTCTTTAGATGATATTGTTTTGAATATTCCAATGGGAGTGGCTAGTGATGGTATTTATTTAGTTAATTTAGGTCCTAAAATTCCAGTTAAAGTTAGTTATGTTGGATATTTTTCAGGAAAAATAAGGTTAGAGGTTAAATCTTATGGTATTAATAATTCATTAATTTCTATCTATATTGATTCAAATATTTCTAATGAGTTTATATTACCTAGTTTAGAAGAAAAAATTAATCATACTTATAGCATTTTGCTAATATCTAAAGTTATTCAGGGTATAGTGCCTAAGTATTATGGGGGATATATAAATGAAAAAAGTGAAGTATTAAATGTTCCTATAAGTTAAAAATTATGATATAATTTATAATAGGTGAATAGAATATGCAAGGGACTATATTTGTAAATGATGCTATTAGTTATGCTATAAATTTATATCTTTCTAGTAAGAGTAACCCAAATAGTGAAGAGTATAACTCTTTTTATAGTAATATTATAAAAGCTTTAATTTTCATATATGGCGAACTTGATATTATTAACCCATATAAAACAAATCATGTTAGTGGTATGGGTGGATTTGATGATAATTTGAAAAAATATGGTTTAAACAATTTAAAATTGGATAATTTTAAAAATAGTATATTAAAATATCATCAAGAAGAATCAGATGTTGGTAAAGCTAAATATTTTGTTGAAATTCAAAAATTATTAATTGATATGCTTTTTTGTAAAGCCAATCATATATTTATGAGTGATGAAGAAATAGAGCAATTTAAACAGTTTTTATATTTTAAAGAAGATCAAAATAATTTTAAATTAACTTTATATAGTAAATTAATACCTAATAATACAGAGGTCATGGATTATTTAAGTAGTAAAATTTTTATAAAAAAACATGACTTTAATTTTACGGAATATAAAAATATTACTCTTATTCCAGAAGCTTATCAGCTTGCTGGTTATAATATTGTAGAAGTTATGAAAATGAGTGATGAAGAAATTCATAATGTTAATAATAAAGTATATCATTTTTTTAGAATAAGAAATAATGATCTCAATAAAAAACAAAGACTAGAAACAGCAGTTAACTTTTATAAAAAATATGGTAAAATGTTTACAAGTGGCAATGGTTTTGTTGATACTTTATTGTTGTCTAGTATAATTGCTACCTTTAGTATGTTTTTAGTTATGATTGTAATAAAATTTGTTAGTTAGAAAGAATAGGGCAACCGCATAAAAATAATAAAAATTAATATTCAGAAGGAATAACATTGA
>CAOJUX010000009.1 GCA_948444795.1 uncultured Erysipelotrichaceae bacterium
AATAAATTATCAAAAAAACTATAAAATAAAAAAATATGAAGGTTCTACTTATTTAGTAATTGAATACCAAAATATATCAGCAAATGGTAATGTAATAAACGATGGATGCCAATCCTACGACTTAATGGACGAGTATGCATTAGGAAATGTGCAAAAACAAAGTATTGAAGAAATTTATATAAAAGGTCCATTAAAGAAATTGACAAGATTTTAAAATATATTTGTAAAAGCAATTTTACCATATATTTACCACAAAATTAAAAAGATAAGCTTTTGCTTACCATTTAATTAATTTCAATAATTGTATCAAATTCTTCTTGTCCTACAGGAATATTTAAAGTTACAATAATATTTAATTTCCCCTTTTCAGATATAAAATATTTCAAACTATTATTGTTAAGTGATTTTTTATAATTATTAATGCTTGTAGTAGTATAAGTACTAAAATCAGTAACTTCCGAATCTAGAGCAAAACTACTCATTTTTTCTTTGCTAACTTTTGTTATTGCTTCTTCCACTTTATTATTTATATTGCTTGAATTAAAACCTACTAATTTATAAACTTCTTCAAACGTTAATTTTTCTCCTGTTTTTAAATCAATATTATATGTATAATAATTAGCATTTACTATGTCTGTAGCTCCTACTCCATAAGTTACTAAAACGGATAATAAATCATCACTAGTATATTTTTTATAGTTACACTCATCCACATAACTTTCTTTATCTTGTACTCCTTTATTATAAATTTCTATTACTGAATCAAATATAGTTTTTATTTCATTATTTGAACTTTTGACATATTCAGAATCAATATTTATAAAAGGCACAATAATATCCTTAGCATAGTAAGTATTATTATAAATTGTTGTATAAGAATTAGCATGCACATTTTTTTCATATGGAGCATCATATATAAAATCTCTATCTTCTTCTAATTTACAAACTTTATCTCCATCTATTTCTTCATTTTGTACAGCTTCTTCTTGTTTATCATTTATGGGTCTTACTTTTAAAACTTTATCATAAACTATATATCCTCCTAATCCTAAAGATAATAAAATAAATAGTATTAACCATACTTTCAATCCTTTATTATTTTTCATAATATTTATATCCCTTCTTATACTACAATTTTAACATAACAATTTTTTGTAAAACTAAAAATATAATTATTATTTACATAATTAGACAAAAAGATAATTTTTCAAATATTCTTATTTTTAATTTAAGTTAATTAATTAACACGTTAGTTTTTATTAATAGATGTTTTTTTAATTATGCCCTCACATAATTAGAAGTTCTGTGTCAAAATTTTTTTAACTCTTCAACAATCTCATTAAAATGCATTCCATTAGAGGCTTTAACTAATATTGCATCTTCTCCTTTTATAAAATCTTTAATAAAAGATATCACTTCTAAATTATCTTTAAATATAAAAACATTCATTTTATCCATGCCACTTTTAATAGCTCCTCTTGCAATATATTCAGCATCTATTCCTACAGTAATTAAAAAATCAATATTATTGGAAACAACACTTTTACCAACTTCAATATGTAATTCTTTAGAATAGTTACCAAGTTCTAACATAGAGCCTAAAATAGCTATTTTTCTTTTGGCATTTTTATTTTTTAATATCTCTAAACTAGACTTCATAGAATCCACACTAGCATTATATGCATCATTAATCACAGTTATATTATTTTTGATAGTAAAAGTTTCTAATCTATTTTTAGTTAAAGAAAAAGACTTAATTCCTTTAATAATTTTATCAAAATCTATTTTAAGAAGTGCCCCTGTTGCAAAAGCTATTAAACTATTATAAATAAATGATAAGCCTGGTACAGGACATGTAACACTATATGTATTATTTTGATATACAACCTCAAATTTTGAATAAGATTCATATTCTTTTATATTAACAGCAGAAAAATCACTTCTATTATTTATTCCAATAGTTATTATCCCTTCTTTATTTTTCTCATAATATTTATGTAATAAATCATTATCATTATTAATTATTAAAATACCATCTTTTATAATACCATTTCTTATTTCAAGTTTAGCTTTTAAAATATTTTCTCTTGAACCCAGATTACCAATATGAGCAGGCCCTACATTAGTGATAACTCCAATATTTGGTTTAGTAATTTTAGATAAATAATCTATTTCAAATGGTGCATTCATACCCATTTCAATTACTGCTGCATCTTCATCCTTAAGTCTTAAAAGAGTTAAAGGAAGCCCTATATTATTATTATAATTCCCCTCGGTTTTTAATGTTTTATATTCTTCATTTAATACACTATAAATCATATCTCTGGTACTAGTTTTTCCAACACTTCCAGTTACTCCCACAAAATATGCATTACTATTATTTCTTTTATATAAAGCAAGCTTCTTTAAAGCTTCTATAGAATCATTTACTAGAATAATAGAGACATTTTCTTTTAAATCTATATCTTCAACTGATTTTTTTTCTAAAATGCAAACAGAAGCGCCATTTTTTATTGCATCTTTATAAAATAAATTGCCATCAAACTTCTCTCCTTTTATCCCAATATAAGTATCACCTTTTTGAATAGTTCTAGTATCTTTAGAAAATGAAGTGCATTTAATATTTTCATCTCCACAAACAAGTTTACCATTGCAAATATCTACTATTTTTTTTACAGTTAAAGTATTATCCATAAAAACATCCTCCTTGTCTTCTTTATAATAACATATAATATAAATTAAAATAATAAAAAATTAATAAATTTATTTTAGCATATAATATTATATATAAATTTTTATGAGGAGATATGAATATGGAAAATGACTTTATGATAGAAATAATTAATATATTAAAACACAGCTTTGAAGAAGAAATCTTTTTTAAATACAATGGTTATGCAAGAGATTTCTTATCATTTTATGTAACTGGCCACTGTATATCTTTTGTTACTATTTTAAAAGAATTATTTAATGATGAAGTAGAAATCTTTGATGATTTTTCTTGTCCTGATAATATTGGTCATTTTATAATTAAATATAATAATCATTTTTACGATGCTAGAGGATGCATTGATTATTTAATATTTAATCATAACAATCAATTTTCTTTATGTAATAAAAGCTATTTTCCTTATATTTTTGAAAATTATCATAACACTTCTGAACATGATAATGAAATTATGGAAGATCTTATAATAATTGGTAAAAATGCTTTAAAAGAAATAAATAATAAAAATTTATTATATTAATTTTTAAAAAATCAATAAAAAAGAATAATTATCTATCCATTATTCTTTTCTATTTTAATATATACATCATGATTATTTATATTGTATTTATCAAAAAGATTATCAGTTTTTTCTATAACAATAGCAAGTGTTTCTTTCTTAATATATTCTAAAGTATTATTAATAGCTTCATCAATTTCTTTATCTCCATTATAATAAATATTTATTCTATCAGTTATGACAAAATCTTCTTCTTTTCTAATATTTTGAATTTTAGAAACAAACTCACGAGATAATCCCTCACATATTAATTCATCTGTTAAAGTAGTATCTAAAATTATAAAGTTATTATTTTCCATTCCCACATTAAATCCTTCTTTAGAAGAGATTCTTATATCAACCATATCTTTTGTTATAACTTCATCTTTATTATTAATATTCATTACTATAGATTCATCATTTTGAAGCTTATTAATATCATCTTTACTTAAATTTTCGAGTTTACTTGCAAACTCTTTTATTGCTGGCCCAAAGATTTTACCAACTTCTTTAAAATTAGGTTTTAAACTTATATTCATATAATCATTTATATTTTCTATAAACTTAACTTCTTTTAAATTTAATTCTTCTTTTATTAAAGGAACTAAATCTTCAATTAGTTTTTTATTTTCAAAAGAAGTTAAAGCACAAGAAAGTGGTTGACGAACCTTTATTTTTGCTTCTTCTCTTACATATCTACCAATAGAAATTAAACTTCTTACAAGATCCATTCTAGATTCAATATAATTATCTATTAATGTATCATCACACACTGGAAAATCACTTAAATGAACAGATTCTTTTCCTGTTAGTTTTTGATATATCTCTTCTGTAATATAAGGAACTATTGGAGCAGCAAGACGAGTTAATCCTTCCAATATTTCATATGTTGTAATATACACTGCTTTTTTAGAATTATCTAAGTTTGATGCCCAAAATCTTTTTCTATTACGTCTTATATACCAATTTGATAAATCATCAGAAACAAACTCTGCAAGTTTATTAGCAACAATATTTAAGTCATAAGCTTCATATGCATTTGTTAAATCTTTTACTAATTTATTATATTTAGAAATTATCCACTTATCTATCTCTTCTCTATCAAAAACTGGAATATTACAATCATTAATATCTATATTATCAGTATTTGCATACATAGCAAAGAAAGAATAAGTATTTTTTAAAGGATTAAAAAATTTTGAGTAAACTTCTTTTATTCCTTCTTCATTAAATTTAAGAGGAGTCCATACTGGAGAGGTGTACATCATATAAAATCTAACAGGGTCTGCTCCATACTTTATCATTATATCAATAGGATTTATAATATTTCCTACTGATTTACTCATTTTTTTCCCATGAGCATCTAACATTAAATCATTTACAACAACATTTTTAAAACTAGATCTATTTGATACTATAGTAGAAATACAAAGAAGTGAATTAAACCAACCTCTAGTTTGATCTATACCTTCAGCTATAAAATCTGCCGGAAAAAGCCTGTCAAACTTATCTTTATTTTCAAAAGGATAATGCATTTGAGCATAAGGCATAGCTCCACTATCAAACCATACATCCATTACATCTTTTACTCTTTCCATAGATTCTCCACATTTTGGGCATTTAATGTGAAGATTATCGACATATGGACGATGTAATTCTATATTATTAACATCAATATCTTCGATAATTTTTTCTTTTAACTCTTTTAAAGACCCAATACATTCAATATGACCACAATCACAAGTCCATAAAGGCATGGGGCAGCCCCAATATCTATTTCTGGATATACCCCAGTCTACCATATGAGAAAGCCAATTAGAAAAACGTTTTTCTCCCACATAATTAGGATACCAATTAATGCCTTTATTTGCCTTTATAATTTCATCTTTATAATCAGTAGTTCTTATATACCAAGCAGGTTTAGCATAATAAATAAGGGGGCTTTTACATCTCCAACAATGAGGATATTCATGGGTCATTTTAATCTTTTTAAATAACTTATCATTTTCTTTTAAATATTTTATTATTTCTATTTCTAGATCTTTATCAGTTACACAAGCTCCTTCCCAAGGGCCAGTAGTATAGCAGCCATCTTTATTAACAGATTGTACAAAAGAAATACCATTTTTCCTGCATACCCTATTATCATCTTCTCCATAAGCTGGCGCTAAATGAACAATACCTGTACCAGATTCATTTGTAACATAATTATCAGTTAAGACTTCAAAAGCTTTTCCTTCTACTTTGTTAAATTCTAGTAATTGATGATACTTTTTCCCTTTTAGATCTTTTCCAGTTAATTTCTCTATTATAGTATATTCATTGTCAAGAACTTTATCTATTAAGCTCTCTTCTACTATCACATAATCGTCAAAGTATTTTACTTTTAAGTAGTTAAAGTTTTCATTTACACATAAAGCTACATTATCAATTAAAGTCCAAGGTGTTGTAGTCCATACAAGTAAATATGCATCTTCATCTACTAATTTAAATGGTACAATTACTGTATTAACTGTATCATTTTGATATCCTTGAGATACTTCATTTTGAGATAGTTCTGTGCCACAACGATAACAATATGGAAGAACTTTATTTCCATGATATATAAGACCTTTATCAAAGATTTGTTTAATTAACCACCATTCTGATTCAATATAGTCATTAGTGCAAGTAATATAAGGATTATCTTGATCGATAAATTGTCCCATTATATCAGTCACTTTTCTAACCTCTTCAATATTAGAATCGGTCTCTAAATTACACTCTTTACAAAAATTTTCTATTCCAAATTTTTCAATATCAGATTTATTTTTAAATCCTAACTTTTTTTCCACATTAACTTCTATTGGAAGTCCATGAGTATCTAACCCAATTTTTCTAAGAACTTTAAATCCTTGCATTGTTTTATATTTGCAAAATGAATCTTTAATAGTCTTAGCAAATACATGATGAAGTCCAGGTTTAGCATTAGCATATATTGGACCATCATAAAAAACAAAATCTTTAGCTTTTTCTCTTAAATCAATTGATTTTTTTAAAATATCAATTTTCTTCCATTCTTTTCTAATATCTTCTTCAACAATAGAAGCCTCTCTTTTATCAAGTTCTTTAAAATCTTTCATAAATCCTCCTAAAAATAAAAAGGCAGTACCTAAAAGGACAAGAAAAATCTCGTGGTACCACCTTATTTTATACTCTTTTTGATAACGCAAATATCTTGCGGATATATCTTACTCATTTTTCAGATATTCTAGCTCCCAAGTGATTTTCTATAAGAGTTTTTACTTATTTCCACCAACCATAAGTTCTCTTTTAAAAACTTTTCTTATATACTCTTCTTGTTCCTTGCCTTTTTCAATTAATAGTATAATATTTTAAAAATAGATTGTCAATTTTTTTAAAATTTTCCTCAATTTTATTACAATTCTACATCAACTGATTTAAAATTACTATAATATCTCGCTGATATAGAAATAAACTTTAGCACACAATAATTTGGATCAGTCTTTCCCTTTTTATAATACATAATATCGCCAAATTGCCATATCATTTCTTTTGATTCTTTATCTTCTAAGACTTCTACTGTTCCTTTAAGCATTATTCCTCTATAAAATCTCTTATCACAAAAATAAATACAAGCTTTAGGGTTGTTCTTGAATGATTTAACTTTTAATGATGATGTATTTGTTGAAAAGTAGATTTCTTTTATTCCATTTCTTTTTCTAGGTTTTAGCATTGCTTTTATATTTGGAAATCCATCTGCATCAATCGAACTTATATAACAAACATTTTGTTTATCTATCATATTCCCAATCGTTTTTTCTGCATCTTTCATAATATTTATCCCACTTTACTATTGATAATTAATATTACTTATTTAATTCACTCTCTAAATCTTTCATATATTTTTTTGGGTGACTGTTTAAATATACTTTATTCAAATAAATCTTCATATTTTCTTTTATAAGCCTTCATTGCTTTATCAAATTCTTCTTGATTATCTAATCCTGAAATATCTTTACCATTATTAATTTCTTTTCTAACACATATATCAGAAGGATTATCTTCTTCACTTAAATATATATAATTTATACCCTCAATTTTTATTTCATCAACTATTAAATAATATTTATTATCCTCTAATTTGACTCTCTCCATTTTTAGTTACCTCACTTATCATTTTTTTACCAACTGCTGCTTTCCATTCTTTAACATTTTGATATTCATTTAAAATCATAAAATCTTCAACACTTTTATAATTTGTTCCAAATTCTTTATTAAAATAATTAATTCCCATATTAGTTTTTTCAGGCTCTTTGCCATAACCATCTAAACTACAATAAGCCATAAATAAAGCATCTGATGGATCACTGTGGACCCTACCTATAGATTCCATTATTACTCCATAATTAATACTTTCATAATTATTATAACTACCATAATCAAAGACTATATTCTCATCAAGTTTATGCTCATTATAATACGCATCTCCAATCATACCATTATTAACAGTATTGCCTAATCCAAGTCCATATTCTTTATTAATATTGACATTATTACGATACTCCACCACTTTTTTAGTTACAAATGGACAAGCTAATAATATTGATGCTGCCGAAGCAACTATAACAGCACGTTTTTTTATATTAGTATATTCACGCCTATTAGGAACAGTACTATTAGTTATACTTTTTCTTTTAGCTTTTATACTATCTTTCGCAATAGAAGTTATTTGAAGAGAAGTGGCCGGAATATCTTTTTGTTGAAAAAGTAATCGAAGTTTTTCTGATAACTGTGCTAAATATCCATTATTAATTGAATTGAGAGAATTAAGAGAATCATCACTTGGGATTTCTAATGAAGATTTTTCTTTTGTTATTACATCCTCTCCCAAAAATAAACTTGCTATTTCTTCCTTTTGTTTTGCTATATCTTCTCCTCTTATTTCAGATTTTTCATAAGTTTCTGCTCCTAAAAGAGCTTTTTTTTGGTTTTCTAATTCTTTAATAGTTCTTTCTAACTCTGCTTTCTTATTATTAATACTTTCCAAACTTTGATCATAATTATCTCTCGTTTTAGTTAAATTTTCATTTACTCCATTTAGTTGGCGTTCAATATCATTATATACATCTACTATATTTACTTTATTTTCCATAACATCACCTATTCTCTATAATGATAATAATTCATCAAAAATATTTTGTCAATCTTTGGTAAAACATTTTACATTATATATTCAAAAAGTATACACTAATATGTTAATATAAAATGTATAAGGAAGAGGATTTTAATATGAATATAAAAAAAGAAATTTTTAAAGAATATGATATTAGAGGAGTTTATCCCACTGAAATTAACGAAGATATTGCATTTTTAATTGGCAAAGGATATGGAAGTTACATTAAAGAGAAATTTAATCAAAATTCTTGTGTTGTTGGTAGAGATAATAGAATATCTAGTCCTTCATTATTAGATAATTTAATAAAAGGAATTATAAGCTCAGGCTGTGATGTATATAATTATGGCTTAGTTACTACTCCAATGCATTATTTAACTCGTCATATAAATGATTTATTTGGAATTATGGTTACAGCAAGTCATAATCCTAAAGATGATAACGGGTTTAAATTTTCTTTTGATAAACTTGCTAATGCGAGAGGAGAAATGATATATAAATTTCGTGATTATATTTTAAAAGGAGATTTTCAGAAAGGAAATGGAAAAGTAATTAATAAAAGTATTGAAAAAGAATATTTAAATTACATGCAAAAAAATATTAATATGGGAAAGAGAAGAATAAAAGCTGTTATCGATATGGGAAATGGGGCAACCACTTGTATTGCCAAGAAAATTCACAGTTTATTTCCTAATATTGATGCGATTTATATATGTGATGAATCTGATGGTACTTTTCCTAATCATCACCCTGATCCAGCAGTTCAAGAAAATATGCAAATGCTAAAAAATAAAGTTTTAGAAGCAAAAGCAGATATTGGCATTGCCTATGATGGAGATGGCGATCGTATTGGTATTATTCTTGAAAATGGCGAATATATTTCTGCCGATATGTATATGATTATAATTATAAGAGATCTATTTAAAAACATAAATAAAAAAGAAGCTTTGTACGACGTTAAATGTTCTAAATCTTTAGAAGATGAAATAATAAAACTTGGAGGCAAACCTTATATTTACCGTACTGGAACCAGTTATACTGAAGCTAAAACAAAAGAATTACAATTACCATTCGGAGGAGAATTTTCTGGACACGTATTTTTTAATGACCGTGATTATGCTCTTGGAAGTGGTATTTATGCTGGTCTTAGGCTAATAGAAATTCTTTCAAAAACAGATAAATCTGCCAGTAAGCTTTTAGAAGGAATAAGTAAGTACTATTCTACTCCTGAAATTAAAATACCTGCAGATAATAATAAAAAATTTGAAATTGTTGAAAATGTTTTAGACTATGTAAAAAATAAAAATTATAAGTATACAGATATTGATGGTGTTAGAATAACAAAAGATAATGGCTGGGGTTTAATTAGAGCAAGTAATACTGGGCCTAACTTAACCTTAAGATTTGAAGCAACATCAGAAGAAGAAAAAGAAAAATTAAAAAAAGAATTTATGGACATTATTGATAAAATCTCCTAAAATTCTTTTTTTATCTCTTTAATAATAAAGCAAATTTTTTATCTTCTTCTACCATCATCTCATTCTGAAGACCATATTTTAATAATTGATTTTGTAACTCATCATTTAACATTTTTATTGTTTTTTCTGTATCTGGAAGAACTTTACCAGTACTATAATCTGCATATACAGGTATTATTCCTCCTGTTTCATCTTTTTTCCAATACATAAGCCAATTTCCCAGTTCACTATTAGGGATATCTATCCTCGCCATTTATACTACTCTCCTTTTAATTTCAATTTATTTTTTCCTTTTGTAAATATTAACATTTTTCTTATAGTAATACAATATTTTTCAACAATTTCTATTTTTTTAGGAAGTAATTAAAAAATAGAAAGTCTACTTTAAAGTCAAACTTTCTATTTCACTCACATCACTTTCATAATATTTAATATCAATATTATCTCCAACTTTTAGAAAAGGTAACAATTTTTTATTCATTTTTATTGATATAGAATATTTTTTATTATCTTTATCTTCTATAAAATAATAAGTATTATTATCTATAATAGCATTTGAAATACTCTTTACTGTAATAGATTTTTCAAGTAATTCATTTACTTCATTATTTTCAAAATTAACTGTATTTATATAATTGTCTTTAGCAGCATCTATTCCTCTAGAGCTTTCTAGTATTGCTACTTTTTGATAATCAGCAACATCTACAAAAGCATACATTTTAACAAGTCCTGCAGCATCTTTTAAACTAAGTAAGTAAGTAGGATGATTATTTAAATTAATTAAAAGTGGAAATGTAGCATCATAATTCATTTGTTGAACTTGGCCTTCACTACTTGCCATAGCAGAATACTCAGTTGCCCCTGGAACGGAATAATAAACTGTTTCTTTTGTTCTTAAATTTGTCAAAATAAATCCAATATTAGCCTCATCACTTGATACTGAGGTAATACCTGTATACATATAAACATCATCGTCTTGAACCAAATAATTATATCCTGTAGTTGTTGCAACTACTCCCTTTTGACCAAATATAGAATTTAAAAATCCTTTATTATAAAGACCCCAATCATCAACTTGTTCCATAATTAAATCAGCAGAATAAACATGATCTACCCAAGTAGGAACATCATCTTTTTTATAATAATTGGAATTTCCTGTTATAGCATCCACAATAATTAAACCTTTCACATCACGTTTTAAACCTACTCCACTAAAACTCATAACTTGTACTATCCAATAAGGCTTACCTTCATTATCTATTTCAAAAGATTTTTCTCCAAAAATATAAGTTGGATAACTAAAGCGTAAATGACGATCCAAATCTTCATTTAAAATTGCACTTGGCATATATTTCATACCTTTATCAAGTTTAACAAGATTGGCTTCCCCTGTTGTTGAATTAACTGCAATATATCCTTTAATACCTTCTTTATGATTTGATAAATATTTAAAAAAACCATTATATTCTAAAGGAGTAACTCTTACTATATCATTATTATAATTAATAACCGTATATAAATCACTAACATAAAACTGACTAACAAGCTCAGGCATTCTCCCCATTACTCTATCACCAAGTTTACTGCTAGAATCTTTATCAAGAAGTGGTATATGATTAAAATCTACGGGTTTAATATCACTATTAAAATCTCCATTTTCATTTACTATAATACGTTCTTTATAAGATTTTGAATTAAATACTGGAGATAACACTAAATTAACAAGTCCTATACTTAGCAAACTCAAAGCAATTATGATAACACATATTTGAGCTCCTTTAATCCTTTTTAAAGTACGTACAAATGTAGCTTCTATATCTAAAACAGAAGTTATTAAAAATATTCCTGCCAAAATTATCAAATATGTCCAAAAACCTATACTTTGAATATTTATCGCTGGCAAACGAAAATAATATATTACTAAACCTAAAACTAATGTTACAATACTACTAATTAAATATCTTTTCAAAATTATCACCTATAAACATTATACTATAAATTAAAAATAATAAAAGCTTTACTTCTAAAATATTTATATATATAATACTATTTGAAAAAGAGATGATTTTTTTGAAAATAATTGAAGATAAACCTTGTGATGTATCTGTTATAGTTTCTATTAATAACAAAAATGATTTAAAAAATTTAAATAGAGCTTTAGCTTCTTGTGCAAAACAAGACTATAAAGATATTGAAATAGTTCTAATGGTCAGTAATTTAGATATTAATAAAATTAAAATATTCAATATAAATTATGAATGTAAAGAAAAATTAAGAATAAAATATATTGATAACTCTAATAATATCAATCATAAAAAGGCTTTTTACAATACTTTAAGTAAATGTTCGGGATATTTTGTAACGTTTTTAAATCCAAATGATGTTTTAGAAAATAATGCAATAAGAATATTATTAAATATGACTATGCTTAGTGATGTTAATATTTCTTTTTCTAATTTTAATAAAGGTGTTAATAGACTACCAAAATATGATGAAATAAACCTAAATAATAACCCAGATAGTTTAATTTTAATTGATAATTCTTTATATGGAAAGCTATTTAATAAAGAACTAATGTTAAAATTTATATCTTCATCAGTTGGGATAAATAGTCTTTTATATCCGATGATAGCAAGCGAAGAAATAATAGCTTGTACAAAAGAAAATTTATATACTAAAAATAAATTGCAATTTAAAGATAATGTGACTAGCTTTTATTTTAAATGTTTTGGTTTAATAGATGACTTACACTGTATGCAAAATATATTTTTTACAAGAAATCCAAATATTTCTCCTTTAACTTCTATTATAATCCAAAATGAATCACTTATTTTTATGGAAAAAATCATAAAAAGCACATGCCTTTCTAAAGAAGAAAAGGAACAGTTAATTACTGCTCTTGCACATAACCTTAATAAAAATTTTCAAGAGTGGGATATTGTCAAGAAAAGATGTGATAAAGGATTTGTAGACAATTTATTAATGAAACGAATAGCAAAAAAAATAATAAAGTAACATTTATTATTTTTTATTTAATGATTGATTCTAAGGCTAAAACAATAGATTCATCTAAAGACTTTTCTCTTTCTTCTTGACTCATAAAAGTCTTAGAAAACTTACTATCAACAACAGTTAGAATACAAGCTGCTTGTTTATCAAATGAATCTGCTATATGAAATAAAGCAAATGCTTCCATTTCTTCTGCAATAATCTTAATATTTTTAGGTACTCTTGCAAGTACATTTTCATTATCACTATAAAAGCCAAATTGCTCAGTAGACATTATAGTACCTGAATATATATGAAAATTAAGATCCTTACTAACATCTACAATAGTTTTATTTAGTATTTTACTCGGATAAGATAGATGAGTAGGATCACCATTATATGAATAAGCAAAGTTACCTTCATTATAAGCACTATCAGCAACAATTAAATCTGGAACATTCAATTCACTAACTAAACCTCCACATGTTCCTACTCTTATTATTTTTTCAACTCCAAAAAAATAGAATAATTCAAATGCATAAATACTCATACTTGGCATTCCCATACCACTACCCATTACAGTAATTCTCGTATCTTTATAAAAACCTGTAAAAACAAACATATTTCTTGTATCACTAACAAGTTTTGCATCACGAAGATATTTATCAGCAATATATTTAGCGCGCAAAGGATCTCCTGGCATAACAACAATTGGTGCAATATCATCCTTTGTACACTTAATATGTGCTGATTTAATATGTTCTAAAACTTTTGGTGCCTTCACAATTAATCACTCCTTATTATTCCAATTATAGTATACCAAAATAAAATCAAAGCATTATATTTTTTACTTTGATTTTACAATTATTTACTAAAATTTTACATTTCTTACTTTACTGATAATTAACTTTGTTTGATCTTTATTTTCATCAAAAAAATCTATTCTAAAGTTTTTTATTCCTAATTTTCTATATTCCATTATATTTTCTATTAAATCTATATTTTTATAATAATATAAATTTGTTCCATGAGTTACCTTATCAGTTTCAAGATTATATAATTTATTATTTCGATCTTTCAAATAATATTTATCTTTACTACACAAATTACACTTCCTATCATTTCCTAACAAGTGATTAATTGGACAATGTTTCATAACCATAGCAATAGGTTTTACATACACTAAAAGTTCAAGTTTATTTTTATCACTAACATTTATTATATCTTTAATATTATTATCTTTATTTTCAATTGATAAAGTAATTCTTTCTAAACTTAATTCCTTTAGTTTTTCTAAAGTATAACTATTAGTTACATTTAAAAAATAATCTCCTACTAAATAGTTATTATCTTTATAGTAATTTATAGCCCCTAAATCTCCTACTAAAAGTTTTTTATTATAATAATTTATATATTTATTACTTACCCTAGAAATACGTAAAAAAACATTATCTCTATTTTGATACTTTAAATATAAACTTAAATTATCTATATAAACATTATCAATATTCTCTTCTAAACAAACAAGTAATTGTTCTTCTGTTTTAATAAGAGCATTTATTGTTATATTTGCAGTTACTGAAGAATGTTCTTTTTTTAAAACTTCCTTTTCCACAAAGATATTAGGCTTATAATTTTTTCTTATTTCTTCTAATTTGAGCGTTACATCTCTTTTAAGACGTTTTATCTCACTCATATTTATAAATATATTATCATCTATATCTATATTCAAACTATTTAATTTAAAAGGTGTATTTCCTAAAGTAAGTTTAGAAGTTATTTCTTCTTTCGTAGTAGCATTTTTTATTGCTTTAGTAATTACATTTCCTTCTAAGAATAAATTATTAGTTTTATCGCTTATCTTTATAATTAATTTTTGATTTAATTTGGCTGTAATATTAATATCTACCAAAATCTTTTTATTTGGTAGTATCCTTAATTCTTTTTCTAATTTATATGAAATTGTTTTTAAAACAACATCTTTATTTTTTAAGTTTATTTTATTATCTATATAAACTATACTTCCTTTTGCAGCTTCATTAATAAGTAATCCTTTTTCATTATATAAAAAATTTATAATTAAACCTTTATTACTATTTTTAAATCTAATTCCATCTTCTTGATGTAAATTTCCTTTTAATAATATTTTAATTTTATCATTTGTAACTTCTACTACTTCTCCTATTTCTATTCCTTGATGATTAGGATTTTCTATATTCATTAAATCATAATTTTTATCATTAAACATATGTCCTTTAGTAAAACCTCTATTATATAACACTTTTAATTTTTGAGTATCTTCTTCTTTTATTATTATTTTTTTATTTTTTTTATAGCTATCTATTAAAGTTCTATATAATTTAGTTACAAAAGCTACATAATATTTACTTTTCATCCTTCCTTCTACTTTCAAAGAATAAATATTTGACTTCATTATTCTAGCAAAATTATTAAATGTAGCAAATTCTTTTGGGCTTAATAAATAATTTCCTTTAAGTTTAACTTCTTTATCATTTTTCATAAGTTTAAAAGGTAAACGACAAATGCCTGCGCATTCCCCTCTATTTCCACTTCTATTTAACAAAAGACTAGAAAATAAACATTCTCCTGAATAAGATATACAAAGTGCTCCATGAATAAATGCTTCTAATTCTATATTAGTTTTTAATAAATTTATCTCATCTATTGACATCTCTCTTGCAAGTACTACTCTTTTAACTCCCATTTTTTCTAATAGCTTTATTTGTGAGTTATTATGGTTATGCATTTGAGTAGATGCATGAATAGGAAGATTAGGAAATTTTGAAGATATTAAATTGATAAGGCCTAAATCTTGCATAATAACTGCATCAACACCAGATTTATGCAAGAATCTAATAAAATCGACGACTTCATCTATTTCTTTTTCATAAATCAAAGTATTAACAGTTACATATATTTTAGCGCCATACAAATGGCAATATTTTATTGCTGTTATTAACTCATCATTTGTAAAATTCTTTGCATTTTTTCTAGCGCCAAAATTTTGACCAGCTAAATAAACTGCATCTGCTCCATTTTTAATTGCATATTTTAAAGTCTCATAATTACCTACTGGTATTAAAAGTTCTTTTTTCATATATAAAATCTCCTAATTTATTTTTAGACCTTTTATAAACTAACTTATTAGCAAAAAAATACTATTCTTTTATGATAGTATCTCTTCTTTTGAAAGTCCTGTAGCTTTAGAAATAATATTTACATCAATACCTAATTGTAAAAGATTTTTAGCATCTTCCAATTTAGTTTCATTTTTTAATTCTTCTTTAATTTCAGGTATTATATTAATTCTTCTTTTAAAAGTTCTCTTGCTTGTCTATCTAACTCCTCTGGACTACAATAAAACATTTCATCAAATTGTTTTGTTAAATCTTTTAATACTTTCTTGGTCATAATAAGTTCATTATCTCCTTTGCATAGCTTTGTAAGAAACTCTTCATCTTTACTTACTAATATTGCTAAGTCTTTTAAAAGTCCTTCCTCTTCTTCTATAATCTTATTATAATCCATTTTTTTAAAATATGATAGATTTATATCATATATTTTTAATATATCTGTATATGCTACATTATACTTTTTTACCATTATCTCTGATTCATATATAAAATCTCCATATCTATTATATCAAATGCATCTATATTTATCTGAGTTACTAGTTTTACTTTACTATATTCCTCTGAGCTTGTTAACTGTCTTAATGTTAATTGATATATATATGATATATTTTTAGTTTTATATACTGCTGATTTTGAATAGTTTACTTCTACTGAAAAATATCTATTTTCATTTTTTAATGCTAATCTGCTAATGAATTTACTATATTAGTATTACTACTTACCTATGGATATACTAAGGTTAATTTATTTTTTAGTTCATTAAATGGTATTCCTGTTGTATGGCTTATTACTCTTGCTACATAATTTCTTACATCTTTATTTTCATTTCCTAATGCTTTTTTTATTATATTATTTTTTAAATATGATAATTCCATATTTTTTTACCTCCTACTATTCTTATACACCTGTGAATTTAAAATTTCCTTTTTTTGGAGTGAATTTTATAAAAAAAATTAACATTTCTGTTAATTTTAGTTATTGTAAAGATAACATATAAGGATTGTCTTTTGTACCAGTACCTATATCATTAGCAAGTGTTACTCCTGATTTTAGGTATACTGATGAACGTATTGCTTTGCTTTCTTTAACTTCTGCCATACTGCTTTTATGTCCAGCATTTAAATTCCCCTCTGGTTTAATATTATTAGCATAACCAGCATCACGATATGGAGAAATAGTCCATTCATATATATTTAAATTTAAATATAACCAATTATTACTCTTACATTTATCTTGACTATAATCATTCAGACTATTTTCAGATAAATATAAATTTAAACAATCACCACTAGTTGCAAATCCATAGTCACTAGGATACATCAAACCAATATTACTAACATAGCTTCTGTAACCAGCATTCATTCTTTCATCATAATAATGAGTAGCAGCTGTTCTTTCAAATGATCCTTTTGCCCCTAAATACCATTTAGTATTCCCTATCATATTTTTAGCAGAATCATTTAAATTATTATAATATTCACCATTTAAGTATTTTTGAAGCGATGCATTACTCCAATCATTTTTATTATTTGTATCCCATGCCATATTACCAATTGATTCGCTTCTTATTAATTTAACTCTCTCTTGATAATTACCAGTTCCATCATCAGCATTAAATATACCTATTATTCGCCATAATTCATCATTAAATAAGACATAGTTATTTGGATCTTTTCCAGTATATCTATAATCTATATTTGTATTACTTCCTGTTTGTTCTGTATCCTCATGGGTAAATGTTACTAAATCTCCACTTTCTTTTAAAGCTTCTACTAAATTTCTACTTGTATAACTTTCAAACTTTAAGGTACATATTGTGGGATCAGTAGTTGATAAATCTACCTTCCATTTTGATATTTCATTATCATATGTTACATCTACTGTTGCATCGTTATTACAATCATATCCGACATATTTATATCCATTTTTATCTGGAAATTCTTCTTGTTTTACTCCATCTACTAATACTGCTAGAGTTATATCTCCTTTTGTAAAGTTAGGTACTTTTCCTTCTAGTATATTAAATGTTTTACTTGTCTCAAAGAGTGCAAAACTTCTATATACTAAAATACCCCCCCCCCAGCAGTACTACTAGGGCTAAGCTTAGGAGGGTGTATTTTAGTTTTTTATTATTTTCATATCTTTTCATTTTTATTTCTCCTCCTATTTTCTATCACTATTATAACCTACTATTATTCATAATTCAATTAGTAATAATAGAAAAAAATTTTATTCACCTATCTTTGCATATAAACAACCACAATAATCTTGACGATATAAATTATATTTTTTGGCAAGAATGATACTTCTTTTATATCCATCTTGTTTTTTAAAATCACTAACTAAAAACTTTAAAGTGCTATCTTTAGAAATAGAAAGACCCATTTTATTAATAACTTCACTATTTTTATATGGACTTACTGTTAAAGTAGTAGCAAAATAATCATAACCATTTTTAAGAGCTATTTCATATGTTTTAAAAAGTCTTAAATAATAACACTTATGACATCTTGCACCACCTTCTTTTTCCTTCTCTAGACCCTTACTTATTTTTTTAAAGGCTTCATTATCATAATCAATATCTAAAAACTTAACACCATTATTAAGCTCTTTTAACAATCTTATCTGTTCATTCTTTCTTTTAATATACTCACTTACTGGCTCTATATTAGGATTATAATATAATATAGTTATATTAAAAAAAGGTAATAATCTTTCAATTACACTTGTTGAACAAGGACCACAGCAACTATGTAATAACAATTTTTTTTTACATTTAAAAGTATCAATTTCTTCAAACATCAATTTATTATAATCATTCTTCATTTTCTTTTCCATCATCCTTTTTAGAATTTTCAATACTCTTATAAGATTTAAAAACAACGTTTTCATTATCACTATCAAGTTCTAATATACCCTTTTCATGCAATGCTGAATATATTAAATGATAACTATTAAGTCTGTCAATATTAATTAAATTTATATAAACAATATTTCCATCGTTCATCCTTAAAATAAATCTTGTATCATCAATTACAACATCTTTACTTTTACTAGGAGAATATTCTATCTCACTAATCATTTTAATCGATTCATTATCAATTTTTTGGAAGTTTTTTACTAATCTTTCATATATATTATCAGGAACATAATTAACTAAATAAGGTATTCCTATAAATTCATAATCATTTGTTTTTTTACCATTTGAAAGAACATAAATAGAATCATTACGATTATAAAATAAAGGGCTTTCTTCTTCTACTTCAATCACAACTTTACCAAATAAACTTTTCTTTACTTTGCAAGATGATATAAGATCTAATTTTTTTATATTTTTTTTTATAGTATTAGAACTAAATTTAAATAATCTAGGATAATTTTTAATTTTAGCTGCACTTATAATTTCTCCATCAGATAAATAATTATTACCTTTAATATAAATATTCTTAATTGGCAAATTAAAAAGATAGTAAGAAGATATTACTATTAATACAATAACTATTATAAATTTAATAAAAGTTTTTATTTTTAACTTTCTTTTTATCTTTTTATTCTTCATAGAATCTCCTATTTATTAAAATTTACTTAGAATCAATTATTTTCTTTATACTATCATAGATAGCTTTACTTGGCTTGATATTTCCATATTTTTGCATCTGATTTTTTAATTTGTTTATTTTGTTTTCATCTTTCAATAACATATTAATATTATCACTTAAAATTTCTTTAGTTAAATTATTCTCTTCAAGCATAATAATAGCTCCCGCTTCACTAAGCTCTAAAGCATTATAATATTGATGATTATTGGCTACATTTGGCGAAGGAATAATAATACTTGGAGAAGAAGTTCCTATTATTTCAAATAAAGATCCTGCTCCAGCTCTTGATATAACAATATCACAGACTTTCATAAGACCAGGCAAATTATTTACATATGGAACTATCTTAACATTCTTTTTAGATACTTTCTTTTTTAAATCTTCTATATCAATAGTATTACCAGCAATATATAATATTTCATAATCATTATTTAAATCACTATTTAGAAAATCTAACATTTTATTATTTAAACTACTAGATCCTAAAGACCCTGCTACAAATAAAACTACTTTTTTGGTCAAAGAAAGTCCATAATCAAGTCGGCTTTCTTTTTTAGCTAATCTCCCTTTATCTAAAGATGGATGACCTGTATAAATAATTTTTTTGCATTTACCCATATATTTTTCTGATGTTTTAAAAGATATCAAACTCAAATCAGTAAACTTACTAATTAAATAATTTACTTTTCCAGGTCTACTATTCTGCTCATGTAAAACTGTTTTAATCCCTAATTTATTGGCAGCTTTAATAACGGGATAAGTAACATAACCCCCAACTCCAATAACCACATCTGGTTTAAATTTTCTCATAATATTCTTACACTTTTTTAAAGCTTTTTTAATCAAAAAGACATTTTTAATATCTCTTTTTATATCACGAGTAAACCCATATATTTCAAGTTCTTCATATTTAATACCGAGTTTAGGAATAATGTCTTTTTCCATCCTATTATGAGTACCAATATATAAAATATTTAAGTTTGTCTCATGTTTTTTAAACTCTTCAATTATTTCTAAAGCTGGATATATATGCCCACCTGAACCTCCAGCAGAAATTATAATATTCATAAGCAACACTCCTTAAAATATTATATCATAAACTCAAGACAATTTATGATTAATAATTTATATTTATACTAAAATTTGATACAATTTAAAAAAGGAGGATAAAATTATGAAAGACAAACAGAAACTATATCATATAATTATATTTACAATAATATATATATTTATCATTTTATTTATAACTAAATTTGGATTTTATTTTGCATCAGTAACTGATAATTTAAAACAACACGCCATCTTCCCCGATTATTTTCGAAATCTTTTTTACGAAACTAAAAATTTAATGCCAAATTTTGCTCCCCATTTAGGCGGAGGTCAAAATATTTTTTATTTTATCTACTACGGTTATTTAAATCCTATAATTTTATTAAGTTATTTAATGCCTTTTATTAGCATGAAAACTTATATTTTAGGAAGTACACTAATTCTAAATTATATATCTATATTACTAATGTATCATTTTCTTAATAAAAATAAATTTAATAAAAATACTTCTTTTATTGCAACTTTACTATTTTTATTTGCCTCTCCAATAATTTTTCATTCTCATCGCCATATTATGTTTATAAGTTATATTCCTTTTCTATTACTGGCTCTAATAAATACCTACAATTATTTTACCAAAAATAAAAGTTTTTTACTAATTTTAAATATCACTTTACTAATATTTACAAGTTTTTATTTTAGTATAAGTAGTATTATTGTTATATCTTTATATGCTTTATTTTTATACTTAAAATTAAGTAATTTCACCTTCAAATTATTTATTAAAGATGCTTTTAAATTTATTTTTAGAATACTTATTGCGGTTTTAATATCTTCATTAATTATTCTTCCAACTATTTATATTATTTTAAATAGTCAAAGAACAAACACTGATATTAATATATTATCGTCTCTTATACCACATATAAATGAAAATTTTATTTTATATAATAGTTATGGTTTAGGACTTACTAGCATTTCTATAATAGCATTAATTTATGGTATTTTAAATAAGAAAAAAAATTATAAAATACTATCTATCTTACTATTTATAATAATAAGTATCCCTTTATTTAATATGCTTTTAAATGGCGGTCTTTACTTAAATGGAAAAGCTTTTATTCCTCTCTTACCTTTGTTTATTTTGTTAATAGCAAATTTAATTGATCATATTAAAAATAATAATTTTAACTATAAATTTTTTATTTTACTTTTAATTTTTAGTATTTTAATAACTAAAAATAAAACATTTATTATGATTTTAATAGATTTAATAATATCTTTAATTTTTTTATATTTATATTCTAAAAATAAAAATAGTAAATATTTAACACCAATTTTAATAATTTCATTTATAATTTGCTTATTTACTAATTCATATGATAATTTAATAAATTTTAAAACACTCAAAGATATAAAAGAAATAGATAAATATAATTACTTAGATAATGATAATAATATATATCGCTATGAAAACTATTTAAAAGAAGACTATCACTTAAATTATTCGAAAGCACATAATGATTATTTAACTACTATTTATTCTTCTACTATAAATCCCTATTATCAAAATAGTTTTTATAATGATTTTAATAATAATGATCGTTTTCGTAATAAGTTTATGCTTGCTGAAAATAATAATCTATTTTTTGAACATTTTATGGGAGTAAAATATATTTTAACTAACAAAAATATTCCTTATGGATACCACTTAGTTCATAAAGAAAATAAAGGGGGATTTTATCAAAATGAT
The DNA here is from genome assembly GCA_948444795.1 of uncultured Erysipelotrichaceae bacterium. Taxonomy (GTDB): domain Bacteria; phylum Bacillota_I; class Bacilli_A; order RF39; family UBA660; genus MGBC108787. Next base: position 22,466 of record CAOJUX010000009.1, read on the forward strand.
AATGTAAATAAAATAGGTTTTTCTACTAGTAATATAATTGGAGAAAAAGAATATAACACTCTTGATTTTAATAAAAAACTAGAAATATTTGGAAAATATATTATTGTAAAAAATTATGATAAATTAAAATATCCTGATAACTTTTTATCCAAAAGAATTTATTTAGAATACGAAACAGAAACAAAAAATATAAGATATCAAAATATTAATAATACTACTATAATTAATGCCAAAGATGAAGGTTTTTTTAAACTTAATTTAAAAGAAACCATTGATACCCCTTTAATAATAAGATTTAATGTTAAACCAAGTGATAGAAAAGATATTCAAATCATTATTAATGGTATAACAAATAAATTAACTAATAAAACTTGGAAATACTACAATCATAACGAAACCTTTGACTATATATTATCTTCAAATGAAGGTATTAATAATTTAAACATTAAATTTAACAAAGGAATATTTGAGATAAATAATATAGAAGTTTATAGCATAGCAAAAGAATATTTTGATAGCTACCAGGACAATAAAGACTATTTAAATATTACTAATAAAATAAGTGATACTTTATATGGTAATATAAATGTTAAAAATGATGGATATTTTATCTTTACTATTCCCTATGACGAAGGATTTAAAATATTTGTAGACAATAAAGAAGTAAATTATGAGCTAGTTAACAAGTCTTTTATTGGTTTTAAAATAAAAAAAGGAAATCATAATATTAAACTTGAATTTTCAGCTCCATGTTTTAAAGAAGGAAAAATTATATCTATTATTGGTATTTGTTTATTACTTATTATTTTACATAAAGAAAAGAAACCTAATTAAGTTTCTTTTTAATTTCTTCAATTCGTAAAAGTGTAGCTTTTACATTTTTTTCATTTCCACTATCTGTAGGAATATAATATTTTTTCCCCTTTAAAGAAGATGGTAAACACTCCATATTAGTAATTTTCTCTTTATAATCATGAGCATATTTATACCCCTTCCCATTTCCTATTTCCTTATGAAGTGAAGTTACTGCATTTCTTAAATGAAGTGGTACACTTAAATTAGCTGTTTTAATAGCATCAGTTTTGGCATTTTCATAAGCCATATAAAGAGCATTAGATTTTGGTGATACACTTAAATAAACAACAAGTTGAGTTATATTAACATTACATTCTGGCATACCAAGTAATTTTACCGCCTCTAATGTAGATACTGCTTGGACTAAAGCATTAGTATTAGCCATGCCAATATCTTCTGACGCAAATCTTATTAAACGTCTTACAATATATAAAGGATCTTCCCCTGCTTCAAGCATTCTTGCAGTATAATATATAGCTGCATCAGGATCACTATTTCTCATTGACTTATGAAGCGCCGAAATCAAATTATAATGTTCTTCGCCATTTTTATCATACAAAAATGTTTTTTTTCCCAAAACTTTTTCTAAATCTTGAATAACAACTTTACTTTCTAAAGTATTATTAGCTAAAACCTCCAAAATATTTAAGGCACCTCTAGCATCCCCCTTACTAAAAGATGCTATAGCTTTGTATACTTCATCATCAATTTCAAGTTTAGAATAAACTTTTTGTGCTGCTTTTTTCAAAATACTAATTATATCTTCTTCGCTAAGAGTCTCTAAAACATATACTTTTGCCCTCGAAAGTAAAGCAGAATTACATGAAAAAGAAGGATTTTCTGTTGTAGCACCAATTAAAATAATACTACCATTTTCAACAAAAGGTAAAAAAGCATCCTGTTGAGCTTTATTAAACCTATGAATTTCATCAACAAATAAAATTGTTCTTTTGCCATTACTTTTATTAAATTTAGATATTTCCATTATTTCTTTTATATCATTAATACCTGAAGTAACCGCAGAAAGCTCATAAAAGTCTGAATTAGTAGTTGACGCAATAATTTTTGCCAGTGTTGTCTTACCAACTCCAGGAGGACCCCAAAATATCATTGAAGAAATATTATCATTAAGAATCATATTTCTAATTGAAGTATTATCACCAACTATTTTTCTTTGACCAAAATATTCATCCAAACTAACTGGCCTTACTAGATCAGCAAGAGGTTTAAAATCATTATCATCAGTATCAAATAAATTATTCATTTCTCACCCTTTTTATACAAATAACATCAATTATCTCTTGAGTATTAGTTGGGATTTCAAAAAATTCATTCACTCTCTCCACATCAGCTATTAATATTTCATCAACCAACTCAAATATTAACATTTCTTGAAGTTTTAAATAATAGCCCTCTATTGGTTTTCGATTTTTATTTAATTTCTTTTGAGAATATAATTCCTTTAAATCATTTAATATTTTTTCTTTAGCAGAAAAACTTAAATTCATATCAGAAAGTTCACTATTTCTTTTCGCAATTTCTTCATCTAAAGATGTTTCCTTTTTAGAATCAAAGTTATATATTTCAAAAATGCATGAAGTATCATTATCAATTAATCTATCAATTAATTTTATTAAATAAGGATACTCATATAAATCATACTCATAAAGATAAAAACTCTCTGTAGATGAATCATAATCTTTATTGCAAATAAATTTTGGTGTTTTATAATTTCTAATTTCACTATATTTTTGATTATATAAATTTGGGCCTCCATAAGAGTCTTCATACACCCTATGACTCATTAAACCACAATTATCAATAATTTCTTTTCTTAATTTATTTAATTTATCTTCATCATAACAAACTAAGTACTTCTTTATTTTATCTTTATCTTTAAAATAAACTTCCATTTTCCCATCCTTACTATTTTTCTTAACTAAAATTATATCATCTATTACCAAATTTAAAAAGAAAAAATACTTCATAAGGGATATAATTAGATTAATTTAACCCATTATTTGACCACCATTATTATGTATAACTTGCCCCGTCATATAACTTGAATCACTTGATGCTAAAAAGACAAATGTTGGAGCAAGTTCATATGGCATGGCACCTCTTGCCATGGCAGCATCTGCTCCCAAAGATGGAATTTTTTCTTTAACCCAACATGCAGGTTGTAGCGGAGTCCAAAAAAAACCTGGTGCTATGGCATTAACTCTTATATTCTTTAGAGCTAAATTTCTAGCAAGTGCTCTTGTAAATCCTACAATAGCTCCTTTAGTTGTAACATAATCAATTAATTGAGGATCTCCATAAAATGTAGTTACTGAAGTTAAATTTATAATAGATGAACCTTTATTCAAATGAGGCAGAACCTCTTTAGTTAAATAAAACATTCCATAAATATTTACTTTCATTGTCCAGTCAAATTGTTCATCACTTATTTCTTCTAAACTATCTTGCTGATATTGAACTCCCGCATTATTAACAAGAATATCAATTTTTTTAAATCTTTCTAAAGTTTTATTTACAATAACATGAGAAAAATTTTTATCTGTAATATCTCCAGCTAATAATAAACACTCCCCTCCTAATTTTTCAATATAATTTTTAGTATCGCTTGCATCTTTATGTTCATTATAATATGGAATAACTACTTTGGCTCCTTCTTTTACATAAGCAATTGCACAAGCTCTACCAAGGCCACTATCTCCCCCAGTTATTATAGCAACCTTTCCACTTAGTTTTCCACTACCCTTATATTTTGGATCATCAAATATTGGTTTTGGATTCATCAAATATTCTATACCTGGTTGATTTTTCTGTGATTGTTCTGGTGCCATAATTAAATATTTTGTACTCTTAATACCAGTTGGATAATAATAATTATAATATTGATTACCAAATTCATAGTCAAAATTCATATATACCTCCCACTTCAAATATATGAATTCAATTTAGTTTTAATAAATATATTATTTTCCGAATTTTCATTTATTATGAAAAACAATATAATATATAATATTAAGAATATAAAACAAAAAAATTAGAAACTTTTATCTAATCATTTTTCTTAATTTCTCTCTTCCTTGAAACACCACTATTTAACTTCATAAAATCTTCATCAAAAATGAGTCCATTAATATCCGTATTAAAAAATGCTTTAGCCCTTTCTACTTCTTCTAAACTCATTTCTGCAATAAAATCAACAACTAATAAGCTTTGTAATTTCAAATAATCTTCTTTACAAACCTTTCTTTGCCCTTCATTTAACTTCTTTTGATCATATAATTTTTCCAATTCTTTTAATATAGATTTTTTATTATTAACACTTATACCTTCATCTCCAAGTTCACGATTTTTTAAAGCAATTTTATCATCTATTGAAACTTCTCCATCATTTTCTAAATCAAAATTATATATCTTATAAAGGCTTTCAACTTTTCCAGAAATAAAATCATCAATTAGTTTTATTATATATGGATACTCATATAAGTCATATTCATAACGCTCAAGACTCTCTGTAGCTGTATCATATTCAACTGAACCAACACACACTGGTGTTTTATAATTTCTAATTTCTTTATTTACAGGCTTGCCATACCAATAAGGACTATGCTCTCGCTCTTCTACAATATGCGATATCTTACTAAAATCCTCTATTATCTTGCTTCTAAATAATCTCATCTTTATCTCATCATACGAAACACTGTATTTATATATTTTATCTTTATCTTTAAAATAAACTTCCATTTTCCCACCAATACCTTTCATATAAATGATTGTAACATAAATTAATAAAAAAAAGAATATAATCATCTATCTTGATTTATATTCATCTTTTTTTGTTGCTCTTCTCGTTTTCTTTGTAATAACTTTTTTCTTCTTAATCTTCTTCTTATTTTTTTTATTACCAAAAGTATTATAATAAGAATTATTAGTAATAATAATATTAAACATACAATTCGAATAATTAAGCCTAATACACTTGTTTTTTCAGCATTTAAATCTACATCTGAAAATATATACTCAGAATTACCATTAGAAGCAAACTTGATATAACCATTTACAACTTCAATATCATCTTCAAGTAATATATATTTATTTTTTTCTTCATCATACTTATAAAGCTTTAATTTAGTACCATCTTCAAAAAGACCATAAACAAATGCTGTAATTTTAATTCCTTTTGGAATATTAGAAATATATTTTAAAGGATTTTCTCCTACTTTAATAAATTCAAAATTAATACCTTTTTCAAGTTCACTATTTTTATCAAGTTCCAAACTAAATAACAAACCACCATTATCATCCATTACATTATAAATTAATTTCTTATCACTTGTTTTTAATAAATCAATTATATTATCTGGTAAAATATGTTCATCATCAATATTACTATTATAAACAATATCTTTATCAAATTCTTTTATATCATCTAAATTATCAACAACTTTAGCATCACGAGGCGGATTATAAACATACAAAGTATATACTTTATCCTCTAGACCTTCATCAGATACTTTAATAGTTACTTTATTAATACCTTCTTTTAAATTATCTGCTCCACTTACTTCAACCTTGGCTGTTTTAGAAGGTGTTTGATAATCTAAATTTATACTATCTGCAAATTCAGGCAAGCTAAGAGAAATATTTTTAGGATCACCTGATAAATCTATATCATTACCATTTATTTTTAAATCGCTAAGACTAGCATTAGGAATATTATCTTTATCACTTTTAGTACAATTAATTGTATATGTTTTTGCATCTCCATTTGGCGCTTCAACTGTAATAACTATTTTATTTTCACCATTTACTAAATTAATTTTACCTGTACCTGTAACTTTGGCATTATCATTAGTTGGTTTTGCATTAACAAAAACACTATCAACATCTTTAGGAACTTCTAAAAAATATTCTGTTTTATCCTTATTAAAATCAATGGGATATCCCTCAACTACTAAAGAAGATAAAGTATTATCACCAACATTATTCTCTTTTCTATTAACCCTAATAGTATATGTCTTTTTACTTCCATCACCCGCAGTAACAACAACACTCAAAGGATTACTACCGAGCTTTAAACTCTTCTTTCCAAGCCCACTTATTTTAGCGCTAGCATCACTAGCAGATGCACTAATACTTACAAAATCATCATAAGTATCACTACAAGTATAACTAGTTATAGAAGACTTAAACGCAGGAGACAACTTACACCCTTTAACATTCAAAGTATTTAAATTATTATTAGAGCTCTTTTTATCATTGTTATTATTATTTCCATTACCTGAATTACCACCATTATCCCCTTTATTATCACCATTATTATTATTAGTTTCATTATTTGTAATATTATTTTCAGTATTATTTGTAGTATTATTTGTAATATTATTTACTACATTAATACTAAAATTTTTAGTTTCAGTAACCTTTTTATAAGTACTATCAGCAACATCGGAAGGAGTAACATTTATACTAGCATTACCCTCCTCTTTTCCAACAATAGTAACTTCAAAACCGTTTTTATCTATAAATCCGTTATTACCAATAGAAGTAATCTCTGCTACACTACTATCACTAATACTTACCTTTGTTGTACCAGCACAATCACTACAAGATACTTTAAAAGTTTTCGTCTCCCCAGGAGCAACAGAAACATCAGCAGGATCAATTTTAATATTTGCTCCATTAACTTTTAGAGGAAATATTATAGTTACTAAGAGTAGTAATGCTTTTCCTATACTTCTTCTGTTATTCATACTTACTCTCCTTCATTTATTTTAATCTCATATTCTTGACTAATTGGATTATTGTCATATTTTTTCTCTTTAAACAATATATAATTTTTAATTATTTCTAAATCATTTTTATCAAGTTCACCCTCAAAATCAACATTTGCAGCATATTTTTGATGTGGTGAAGTAATCGGGTTATTTACGCCGCCTTCATAATCTTCAACCATTTTATAATCAGCAGCATCTATATCACCGTCCATATTAACATCACCAAAGATAACAACTATATAAGTAGTTTTCTCTTTATATTGTTCAATAGTTAACTTAGTACCAGTAGTAACTTTACCATTATATAAATCTTCAAATTCATATTTAACACCAGATAAATTAAGATTTCTAACAAACTCTTCTTTTGAAGTATTTATATCAACATTAGTTATATAAGTATCAGCATTATTAATATACTTACTCCCTTCAAATATATTAACCGGCTCCATAGTTTCATATACATGAAGTACGAATGAACCCTCGACTCCATTAATAGAAGTAGCAGTTATAGTAGTCTCTCCAACACTTTTTAAAGAAAGATATCCATCATCATCTACTGATGCAACACTAGTATTAGAACTAGTCCAATTTAATTTTGGATAAGTAGGAATACTCTTTCCATCATTAATAATAGGTCTAAAAGTTTTATTATCATCCTTATCCATACCAACTGCAAACTCTGGTTTAGCAAACTCTATACTTTCTATTTCAACTAACTCTTTTACTTCAAACTCTCTTGTTTGAGAATCCTTTACTTGAACTCCATTATTATCCATATAAGTACCACTAACTTCAAACTTATAATTACCAGCAACACTTCTAGCAAGAACATTTATTACATATTTATCTTCAAGCTTATTAACCACTAAATCAGCTTTTATCCATTCCCCATTTTTTTGTACGAATAAATTTTCACTAACATTAACATCTTGCATTATATAAGGGATTTCTACTCTACCGCCTTTTGTATCAAACAAAATCTCATCACTATAAATATTCTCATTAGGAATAATTTTTATATCTCCAAGCTCTAACTGAGGATCTATTACAGTAAATGTATGAGTATCACTTACCCCTCCACGAGCAATAGCAGTAATTGTAACTTCACCTCTACAATTTGCTTTTAATCTATTATTATCTATAAAATTAGCAACCTCTGCATTACTTGTACTATACTCTAAATCTTTAATAGTTGCATCAAGAGGAGTAATAATAGTGTTAATATCAATCTCATCATCTACATACAAATAATTCTCTTCATTAGTTATTTTAACACTTTCAATAGGCACTTCAGGTTTAATCTCCACTCCCTCATAAGCTTTAGCAGAAGATATAACAGATGAATCAACCACATACATACCAACTACTTCTATTTTATAATCACCAGCAATCATTTCATCATCAAAATCAACTTCAATTTCATACTGATTACCATCTTTTTTAATCGTATGAGATATATTTTTAGATAAACTACTCTCATTAATAAAATTACCATTTTTATTATATTCATATATACTAACATCAATATCAGTTACATCATTAGTATAAACAGTATATTTAAGTTTACCTCCAATATTATCATAAACATCTTTATTTTCACTAGATGAAGTAACTCCAATATCAGCTTTAACACTTTTTATTTCTATCTCATCAGTTGGACTACTAGCATTTTTATATTTTGGTGCTACCTCTACAACAGCACTACCAACACTTTCACACTTAACGCTACTACCCTCAAGGCGCGCATCACAATCGTTAGATTTAATATTATACTCAAGCTCATCTGTACCATTATTAACAACTAACTCACTTAAATCTATTTCTTTATCTCTTTCAACAAAGACTTTATCTTTTTTAAAGACAAGAGAAGTAATTTCATCATACTCATCAAGCATGAAAGAACTACTTGCATTTAAAACACCATAATCTTCATCATCTAAACTAAACGAAATACTATGTTCACCACTTCTCGCATTTTCACCCAAAGTAACCTTAACAATAGCTTTATTTTCAGCAACAGGTGCAACATCAATATCAATTCCATTACTAGGACTTACATTAGCTTTTACCAACGCACCATTATCAATATTTTCAAAAGCAAGTTCATAAGTTATACTTTCACCAATATTTATTTGATACATCTTATCAATAGACTTAGAAACATTTTCAATAGTAATACTTTTTCTAGGATATACCCTAAACTTTTCACTTTTCTTAATATGTTTATACCCTACTTCTAAAGTATATTCACCTATCTTTTGTCTTGGATTAACTATAACATTTATTAAAGAACTATCACTATTTATCTCAAAATCTTCAGTAACATTTTTTTTATCAGCATCATAAATCTTTATATCTACCTCATCATCAAGAGAAATATTAGTTCTTAAAACATTAAACTTATAACTTCCCCCATCAACATTATTAATAATATCATTATTTACTTTTGACACTTCTAAATCATAATCTAAATTATCAGTACCAGCTTTGATAACAGTCATATAAGGAGTACCACTTGTAGTATCAATAAAATCTTTGCCAGACGCTGAAACAAAACTAACCCCAGATGTAGTAGGAACACTCGAATAAAATGCACTATCCTTAACAGCAATACCAACTGGATAATCACCAACACTTCGAACATAATCGGCAATAATAGCAAACTTACTACCCTTAATCTCAACAGGTTCATCAAGTTTTAAAGTTTCATAACCAGAATAAGGAATACTTACACTACCAATATACTTAGCATTATCTATGTTTAAATCATCTTTTGTATTATAATTATCAACTAAATAAACATCAACATCACTCATTTGGAAAGCAGAAACACTAACCTCAGTCAAAACTTCATTATAACTAGTATTACTTCTTTCATAAACATTACTAGCATACTTAAATCCTGCTCCATTATTCATACCTTGTTTTTCATTTTGATATAAATTATCAGGCATATCTGTATCAGCATCATTTATAACTGCAATGCTTCCACAAACTTGTGTATCTTCATAAGAAACATACATATATCCTTTATCAGTCTTAGAATTATTATCACCCCATGAATTTTTAACTTTCCAAGCCCCATTATTATTAGGAGTATTTTTAAAGTTTTCACGACTATAATCATCGTCCCAGCCAACTATAGAAACAGCATGATCTGCAACATCTCTACCATTATAATATAAAGCAAATTTACTATTATTATAATCTTCTTCACTCCATTTAATATTAGCACTAACAGCACCTTTATTCATAATCATTTGCTTAATATCACTAGTAATTGGACCACAACTATATTTATTACCAACACTAGTATTCTTAATCAAAGATATTCCATTAACATCAACTACTTGTTTAGCATTAGCTATATCATTATAATTTGTTGGTTTAACATCAAAATTAAAAGGTACACTTTTCTCATCAACAGAACCTAAATTACTCATTAAATATGCACTAGCCATATTAAAATTACCACCAGCATTTAAAGCTCTATTATAAATCTTTTCATAAGTATTATTATTACTATAAGCGTTATTAGCAAGCACATATTCCATATGTCTTTCACTTAAATCATACTTCACACCAGTATTTTTCAATAAATATGACTCTAAAGTTGAATTTATCGAAAAAGCCCAACAAGAATTAGTTCCACCTTGGTCTTTAACCTTAGTAACATACTCAGAAGTATAACTTGAAGGCAAATAAGAACTATTTTGTAGTGAATTAGAAGTAATATTATTAATTAAATTATCTTCCTCACTTTCCATGCATATTGCTGGCATATTACTAAGTGTTTTCTCACTATCAGGAAGTTCTAACCATTTTTTATACTCTGGTGAAAACTCACAAATTTCTTCTTTTGCTTGTATAGTATCTATATTCATAAAAAATACTGTAGTAAAAGCAAGTACCATAATCAAACAAATCCCTGATTTAATTTTTTTCATAACTACACACACTCCTATCTCTAATTAAAATAATTATAACAACAACAATGTCAAATCGCTACAACATTTTACAACATTTGACATATTTTTGGTATGTTAATGTAAACAAAAAAACTTATTCTGTAAACAAGTTTTAAAACTATTCTTCTAATAACCAATCAATAAAATTTTTATTATAAAGATTTATTTATTATATCTTTTATTTCTGAAGAGTCAGTAATAGTATAGGTGGCATCAAGTCTACTATTTTTCTTTTCTCTAAACCATGGAGTTATAAAGCGTAATTAGTTTATCTTCTCTAGAAAATATAATATCAAAATACTTTATAATTTCTAAATCTATAGTCTACCCCAATAAGAAAATGCATCTGTAAAGCCCAAAATTAAAATAGAATTTTTTTGTCCATTTAAGAGTATTAGTAACATTAGGAAATAAAAATAACTTTTTTTGAAATTGTCGCCTATATTATTTAGTAGTCTTGATTCTTGAAGATTTTTTTCTCGTGTATCAATATTTAATGCTACCTGAACATAATATCGTTTATTTCCTTGATTACATACAAAGTCAACTTCTAATTGTTTTCTGCCTTTATTTTCATCCCTAACTTCAACAACTCCAACATCCACATTATATCCTCTTATTATTAACTCATTATATATTATATTTTCCATCAAATGATTTTCTTCTTGCTATCTAAAGTTTAGTCTTGCATTTCGAAGTCCTATATCAGAAAAATAATATTTTGATGGTGTAGAAATATATTTTTTACCTTTAACATCATATCTCTCGACTTTATTAATAAGAAATGAATCAATCAAATAATCAATATATGATGTAATAGTATGAACATTAACATCTTTTACCTGATTACTAATAAATGTATTTGCTAATTTAGTAGGATTTGTAAGTGAGCCTACAGATGATGCTAAAATATTTACCAAAGTATTCAAAACATCTACTCTTTGAATGCTATTTCTTTCAATAATATCTTTCAAATATGTTGTTTCAAATAAGTTATTTAAATATAAGCTTTTTTCTTCGTCTGTTTTTTTGTTAAAACATAAGGAATTCCTCCATAAGTTAAATACTCGTTCCACGCTTCTTCTTTGGTTCCATTATACGCTCCAAAAAACTCTTCAAATGATAATGGATAAACATTAACTTCATCGCCCCTACCTCTGAACTCAGTTATAACATCAGATGACAAAAACTTCGAATTACTACTTGTAACATAAACATCTAGATTTAATATGTGCAAAAAACCATTTAAGACTGATTCAAAATCTTCTACTTTTTGAATTTCATCCAAAATTATATAATACATTTCTTTATCAACAATTAAACTTCTTATATACTCATCTAGTATATCTGGATTTAAATACTTTTTATTTTTTCTTTCTTCTAAATCAAGTTTTATTATATGATTATCTTTTACTCCACTCTTTAATAAATAATTTTTAAACATGGGATCAAGTAAATAAGATTTGCCGGCTCTTCTTATTCCAGTTATAACTTTAATCATTCCATTTTGTCTAAATAAGAATTTCTAATAATTTCTTTCATAAATTCTCCATTCCATATTTCTGCCACTTTTGGCATTTTTATGCAATATTCTTTTAACTTTATGAAAAATGTATTTATACGATTACTTTCTACTAATATTTAAAATTATTCCAATACTAATCATACTTATTAAAAGACTTGAACCTCCATAACTTAAAAAAGGAAGAGTCACACCTGTTACAGGAATAATCCCAACAACAACCATTAAATTTAAACAAGCTTGAATAATTAAAGCAAAAGCAAGGCCAAAAGATAAATACTTAGAAAATAAATTTGATTGTCTCATCGCAATTTTTAAAGATCGATAAAATATTATGAAAAAAATAGAAGTTACAATTAAAACACCAAGAAAGCCAAATTCCTCACTTATGATTGAAAAAATAAAATCTGTTTGTGGTTCTGGAAGATAAAAATGTTTTTGTCTAGATTTTAAAAAACCTTGCCCCAAAAGACCTCCTGGACCTATTGCATATAAACTTTGAATTATTTGAAATCCACTTCCTAAAGGATCACTCCAAGGATTTAAAAAAGAAACAATTCTTGCCATTCGATATGGAGCAATAATAATTAAAGCAACTATTCCAATAAGACCTACTATTCCTATCTTAACAAAGAAATTAATTCTTACTCCTGAAGTAAATATTAGAACGACTAAAGTAAGAACAATAACCATTGCTGTACCAAAATCAGGTTCTAACATTATAAGACCAAAAAAAGTTATAATAACTGCCATTATAGGAAGAACACCTTTTTTAATATTTTTCATATCTTTTTTATTATTAGTAAGATATTTAGAAACATATATAATTAAACCAAGTTTAGCAAATTCACTAGGTTGAATCCCTAAAGAACCAATACCAAACCAACTACGACTTCCATTTCTAACCTTTCCAATCCCTGGAATTAATACTAAAACAAGCAAAATAAAGCAAATTAATAAAATTAAATTAGCTTTTTTATAAAAAATATGATGATCAAATTTAGATAAAAAGAATATTAAAAATAAACCTATTATAAAAAATATACCTTGTGATATAGCAAATTTATATGGATTATTAAACTTATAATCAGCCCAGACAAATGAAGCTGAATATATCATAACAACCCCAAACAAAGCAATAATAATAACACTTATAAGTAAAATATAATCTATTTTTTTCATAAAATTATCTCCTACTTAAAAATATATTTTAAATAAAAAAAAGTAGAAGTAATTCTACTTAAAAGGAGTTCTAACAAGCTCTATATCATTTTCTTTTACAAAACCCTCTATTGCAAGTGTATTATCATCGTTTAAAGAATATTCATTAATTAAATTAAAACCTTTTATTTTAAAACCAGATTTATTTACATATTTACTATAATCTTCCATATTATAAACAGTTACTTCAACTCCATCTTTTTCAAGAACTATAGAAGATATAAGTCTTAATATTGAAGTTTTAAATAATGAAGTTCTTTTATTTCCATTATAATCATATATAGGTGTATTATTACTTTTTAAATTAACATAATCACCAATACTAGCCTTACTATAATAATCATAATATTCATTAGGAGCAACATCTAACTTTTCTTTTAACTTAGCAAGATTATAATATGTTTTTAAATCTTTTAAAAATGTTTTATAATTACGATACATTTCTACTTCTTCAGTAGAAAAAGCATCATATAAATGTACAGAATTTACACCATACTTTATACATCCATCATTATTTGCCTCTGGACCTGGTCCATTATCTTCTTGAAAAGATAAATAACTTACATTTTTAAGATTCTCAAAAGGTTTAATTGATTTACAATTTAACAAGTCAAAATCTACCCATGCTGCGTCAGAAAGTTTAAAATGAGTATTTTCTGTTATATCTGAATGGCCAAAACTTATACTTAACTCAGGATTAGAAGATTGTATTTTAATATTACCTAGTTCTCCATTAACTATTTGATTAGCTTTATCATATTTATTATAAGCATCAAGAGAAAAAGAGTGAATTTTTTCATTTAAAGTTAAATCTAAATCAACTGGTTTATAAAAACCATCAGTATAAATATATAAAATAAAAACTTTAACTTTAGAAAGTAATTGAAATTCTTCCTTAGATATTCCTTCTTTTCCATTATTTTTTCGAGAACTTATATTAAGAGTTTCCACACTCACATCTTCTTCTATTAAACTATTTAAAAATGTTTTAAAACTATTACTATTTTTCTTTTGCTCTACAAAACTTACATAACGAACTTCTTTTTTAAATTTTTTTAAAATACTTTTAAAAGAATCTGAACAATCATGAAAATATAATCTATCAATATTATCATAATCAATATTTAGTTTAGAAAAATCAACTTGATCACTTAAACCATCAACAACTAAAGCATCTATTTTTCTATCACAGTTAGAAATATCTTTATTTACTTTTTCATAAAAATCATCTGTTACTTCTATTGCACCTTCTTCAGCACTTATTACCATTTCTAAAAATGTATCACTATAAATACTAGATTCTAATCTAAAACTCACTTTATCCTCTTGTTCTTCTATTGGAATAAAAACCTCATCACTTACTATTGTCTCTGCATTTATAACTTTAGGAGAATTCTTGCTAAAACCAGTTAAATTAAGCAATGCTGCAACTGATAAAGCTCCAAGTGTTAACTTCTTATTTAATTTTTTATTCATAAAATTCTCTCTTTTCTTTTTACAGTTTAATATTTTACACCTATCATCCCATTTGTCAATAAAAAAGTAGATTTTATTCTACTTAAAATTATTATTAAAAAAAACATTTTTTCTAAAACTTGCTTTTTTGTTTGATTTTAGATTCTAATAACATAGTTAGCTAAGGAAGTAATATATGTCTGAACATTAACTTTCAATCTTTAATTCTTTTTAAAACTTGCATTGACTCTTCTTCCTTATATTTCTTTTGTGTATCTATTCTACTATTAGAGATAACTGTACTAAATCCATTTGGGTATCTTTTGCGTAATTTTTCAATATTTAGATACAATATCTCGCTTAAAGATGAATTAAACATATTTTTTAATACTTTTGCTATTTCTATTATTATATCAGCAACAACTTTAATTATTTCTTCTCGTGTATCAGCAGTATCAAGTTTATTTAAAACTGTTTTAAAATTTAGCATTTCGGTCAATATATTTTCTTTTTGAAATGAACTATCCATAAAATCATAGACACAATCCACATCATAGCTAGTAAAAGACTTTTTTTTCGTAATCTGTTCATAGATTTCATCCATAGTATAATCATAATAAACTGCTAATGAAGTGATTAAATACCATACTATATCTCCTAATACTTTACGCGCTAAATCATATACTTCTTTTTGTTTTTCCAAATTTAGATTGTGGGTATATAATTTTTTTATATAATCAAAAAATTCCCCACATTCTCCAATAACTCCCATATAGGCATTTAATTTCAATGTATCTCTATCTTTAAAATCGTTTAAAGTTCTTAACGCATTTTTTTGGTACCATTGTGTTGTTATATTCTCACCTTTAATAATTGCCAAAAAACCACCCCATTCAAATCAAACAACTTTACCACTCTAGCATCAAGAAATATACATATACCAAGGAACCATATGAAATTTTCTTAATAATTTGCTTATGCTATTAGTATATCATAATTTGTCGGACACCACAAGGTTTTAAGTCGCTCACACAGGTTAAAAACATGAAATAAAATTGAAATAGCAATCTTTCTCTTATTTAAAGGAGATTTTTGCTATTTTCTTTTGTAAAAATTTGATTTTTTCTGTCTTTATGATACTCTTATTATATGAGGTGTTGTAATATGAGTAAACCAAGCAAAAGAAGATTTGAATTAGATACAAGGCAAATAAATTTTATAAAGAAAAAACTGAATATAACTAAGATAGAAGATGTAGATAAGCAGCCATGAAAAGATTAAAGGAAAATTTAAAGGGGTTAACTGACACAAGAATGAAAAATAAAACTAAATTTAAGATTTGGGATATAATAATATCTACAATTTTAGCTGTTTTATTTAATTCAAATGATTGGCAAGAGATTCATGATTTTGTAGTTAATCATTATAGTTGGTTAAGAGAGTTTTTATTAATGACTGGTGGTATACCATGTACAAAGACGTACGAAAGAGTTTTTGCAATTATAAATGCAAATGAATTAGAGAATATATTTACAGATTTTCTAATGAGCTTTTCTATATCTGAATTAGAAGGAGATATTATTAATTTGGATGGAAGGGTTAGTAAAGGTAGTTCAAGAAATGAAACTATGTACCACAAAAAAGAAAAGCCATTAAATGTACTTAGTGCCTATTCAAATAAATATGGAATTTGTTTAGCAAGTGAAACAATTGATGAAAAAACTAATGAAATACCAACAATACCAGAAATATTAAAAAGATTTAATGTAAAAGGAAATGTAATTACATGGGATGCTCTAAATACACAAACAGCGAACGTAGAAGCAGTTATAGATTTAAAAGGAGATTATGTAGTACCAATTAAGAGAAATCAGGGGAATTTCTATAATGATTTGATTTTATATTTCGATGAAAAAAGATTAGAAACGATAAAAGCAGGTAATTCAAAATCAGCATACTTAAATTATTATGAAAAAAGAGGACAAAATACAATTCATTATGAATATTATCAAACAGAAGATGTTAAATGGTATTTTGATAAAGACAAATGGAAGAAATTAAATAGCATAGGATTAGTAAAGAAAACAATAGATAATGGAAAAGAAGAAAAAATAGAATATAGATATTATATATCAAGTCTATTTTTGAATATTGAATTATTTTCAAATTCCATTAGAAACCATTGGTCAGTAGAAAATAAACTACATTGGCACCTAGATTTCACTTTCAAACAAGATAAAAATACAACAATGAATAAAAAAGCACTAATGAACTTAGAACTAATTAATAAATTTTGCTTAGGAATACTAAATAAAATAAAACCATTTTATCAAAATATTAGTTTAAAAAGAATCAGAAAAATATTATCTTACAATTTTGAAAAAGGTTTAATAGATATAGTGTGTTATTTGTCCTTAAGTTAAAAAATAAATTTTTGTACAAAAAAGGCTTCTAATCGAGTGTGTCCTAAATTTTGTGTAAATGGAAACTTTCCACGATAGAAGCAAGAT
>CAOJUX010000010.1 GCA_948444795.1 uncultured Erysipelotrichaceae bacterium
TTCAGCCTTATAGGCTGTGTGAAAACCACGTCTTTTAGGCGTGGTTATTTATTGTAGTGGAGTATGAATTACAGGCAAATTATTATTGTTATCATTATTATCAGAATTATCTGTTATATTACCTGAATTAGAGTTTCCATCTGTGATATTTACTGTAATTGTAAGACCACTGCTCATATTTCCTTTATATATACTATAAGCAGATTTTATTATAAATTTATAACTTCCACTTCCAGAAATAACATAATTATAACTTGAAAGGTTTGTATATCCTAAACTTATTTCTGTTCCATCACTATTTTCTAGATATATTTGATAGCCAATATCTCCCATATTAGAAGCGTTATATCCAAGTCTTTCATTTAAATATTTGTCAGCAAATTGTCCATATCCTGTATTAAAGTAATTTTTTAATTCATCATTATTAGCAGCTGCTGGAGTTTCTATTGGATCCCATGTTAGAACAATAGAGGAACCATTTACTTGAGCTTGCCCATTTGTTGGATTTTCTAAATTTTCAAAACGATTAGATATTTCAGTTGGCTCAGTACCTTGTTTAAAAAGTTCGGTTCTTTTTAAGTTATCAGGAGTACCAGCGCTTGGAAGTAGTGGAGGAATAGTTCCATATTCTATAGTAACTGAGACTACTCCACTAGGACGAGTAAATTTAGAATTTGGTTTTAAAATTCTGTTAGCAACAGCTGCCATTATTTTTCTTCTTGCTACGCTACCAGTTGAACTAGTAATATAGTGATTATTTGATAAAATATCATATCCATACCATAATGAGATAGAATAATCGGGAGTATATACATTATTCCAATGATCAGGAGTAGTATAATTTGGAACACCTCTTGCTTTAGCACCGTCTTCATCTATGGTTGTTGTTCCACCTTTTGCCGCCACTTCAGTTCCGTTAACCTTTATGGAACCACCAACTCCAGTAGAACCACCAGTTACTAACATATCTGTAATCATATAAGCTGTTTCTTCACTCATAACACGAGTTTTAGTATATTTGTAATTATATTCTTTTTCATTTTCTAAATAAACTATTTTAGTAAATGAATAAGGTTCGATAAAGTATCCGCCACGACCGAAAGCAGCATAGGCAGCACTCATTTGTAATGGAGTAACTCCATCAAATCCTCCAATAGAAGCAGACTCATATAATTCTTCTCCATAATCAATTCCTAAATTATGAGCAAATTCGGCTATTTTTTCTTTATCTACTTGTTGAAAAGCTTGGAGTGCAGGAATATTTCTACTATCTACTAAAGCATCTCGCATATTTATCATGCCCTTATATTTATTATCATAGTTTTTGACAGATCCGCCATTTGTATAAGTATAAGGGACATCGAAAAATAAACTGCCAGTATAACCATTATTATATTCTATAAATGGTCCATAATCAAATATTGGTTTTGCTGTAGAACCTGGTTGCCTTTTGGCATGTATAGCACGATTAGTTCCTGTTTTTATGTAATTTCGGCCACCTCCTAAGGCAACAATAGAACCGTCAACTGTAGAAGTAATAGCCATACCATTTTGAACTGTGTCATCTACAAAAGTGTATAATTCACCATTTTCTAGTTTGGTTATTACATCTTGGATATTTGAGTCTAATGTTGTATAAATTGCCATTGGCGTTACCCTAGGGTCACTACCAGTTTTTTCTTCAACATCTTGAAGTACATATTCTATGAATGGTTGAACACCTTGATCTATAGTACTATTTGTTGTTTTTGTTTCTTTAATTAAAGATTCAATTGGAATATCTCCTGCATATTTAGCTTCTTCTTCAGTAATATATCCATGTTTAACCATTAATCCTAAAACAGTTTTTTGGCGATTTTTAGCATTTTCTGGATATTTTATAGGATTAAAATAAGAAGGGTTATTAAACATTCCGACAAGTAAAGAAGCTTCTGGTAAAGATAAATCTTTTACTGATTTTCCAAAGTAAGTTTGACTTGCTTGTTCAACGCCATTAATACTATCATAATTAGCTCCACCATATCCAAGCCATAATGAATTTACATAAAATTCAATAATTTCTTCTTTAGTATAATTTTTTTCGATTTTGAATACAGACATATATATATCTGTAAATTTACGTGTAATGCTAACTTTATTGCTAGTATATGTATTTTTTACAACTTGCATTGTTAAAGTAGAAGCTCCACCGGCATCTCTACCTCTTAATTGATTAAGACTAGCTTTTAAAAATCTGGCAGCATCAAATCCATTATGTTGAAAAAATCTTGAATCTTCTGTAGCAATTAAGGCATCTACAAATACTTGTGGTAAGTCATCATAAGTAGCTAAAACTCTATTTTCACTCCCAACTCTTGCTATTTCATTACCATCTTTATCATAAATTACTGAGGCTTCTTTACTGTAAAGTTTTGTAGTATTAAAGTCTGGAGCAGTAAATATAATGAAAAGGCCAAATACTAAAGTTAAACTTGCTATAATAATACCTAAGGCAACTATAAATATTAAAAATTTATTTTTATGCTTGGTTTTCTTCTCTTTAGATTTTTTCTCAATTTTTTTCTTTGCGCTATTTACTTTATCTTTAAATTTTGTCATATGATCACTCCTTAAAAATATATTTTATCTATGATTTTTAAATAATCAAGTGGTGGATTATAACTATAGTTGATTAAATATCCATTATTTTTAATAAATTCATATTTTATACTTTTTCTTTGATTGGAATCTATATAATTTATAAAATCTTCACCTTTTAATATATAAATTAAATTGTTTATTTTAATTACTAAAAATACAATTCCTTGGTGTTCTAAAACTTTTCTTATATGATTAATTTGATGAAGATGAATATTATTTAAAGGAAATGAAGTTTTATTTTTAGTGACTTTTGCTTCATATTCAATATATTTTCCTCGATATAATCCATTATAATCTAGGGTGGATTGTTCTTTGAAGTAGGCTTTATTAATAATTTTTCCATGTGTATTATAAGATACGTCAGCTACTCCTATTGGAGTAGGTTTTTTATATATTAAAGCTTGGTTATTTAAAATATAATATTCGTTACTTAAATTTAAATCGTCTTCTAAATCCATTCCACGATTAGCATAGATGGTAGAATTTTTATATGTTTTTTTTATATTACTTGGATAATTCATATTACCACCTTTTTAAATTATACTATAAAATATATAATTTTACTATAATAAAGAAAAAGAATTTTACAAACTTTTTTTGATATTTTTTGTCGAATCTATATAATTTTATTTTGGTTTATTTTAAAATTTTTAACAGGTGATTAACATGTTTAATATTGAAGTGTTTTATGATGAAATGATTGACAAGATAAAAAATGCTAATATTTTATTAGATATAAATCGTTTAAATAAGAATAAATAATACATATAATATAAGGGGAAATAAATTCACATAAAAATTATGCTGGCTTAACAATTTTTTATATTATGTTATTATATTTTGCATCAAAAAGGGGTGTTTTTATGGAGAATGAAATTTTAAAAATTGTATATGATTGTTCTAAAAAAAGAAAATTAATAGGTGAGAAAGAAATTAGGACAATTGTTGCTCTGGTATTAGAAGAAAAAGAGATTTCTGACTATGTTCAAAAAATAAAAATGTCAAAAAAATCACCAAAAAATGGTGATAAAATACTTGGGGGTTCGTGGGTAAACTCAAAAAAAAGATTAAAAATATATATTAAAAATTTATATTATTATACAAAATATGAAAAAAGATTTAAATTATTAAGAAATCCATTAGAACAATTAATAGCCAAAAATCTATTTATAGTTCAAATTATTTTTCATGAATTAGAACATGCGCATCAACAAAAGCAATATGATGAAGGTATTAATTCTATAGAAGAAAAATTAATTGAAGCTAATATATTGCTGACTCAATTTCCAGCACGCTTTGAAAAGGTTTGGAATGGGTTGATTTCATCAGAACTTTTTGAATTATATGAAGCTAATGATAAAATATTATATTATCATTATTATAATTCTAATCCCGTAGAAAGATTAGCTGATACTAATTCGTTTAGTACTATTGTATCTATTGTAGAACAAGAAAAGGAAAAAATGCCTTATTTATTTGAATATTATAATTATTTACTAAATATAAGACAAATAAAAAATTATAAAGAATCATGGCAAATGAGGCATTCTTGTCCAACAGAAAACTACCTTCATGGTATTATGCGTCCAGAACTGTGGGATGAAATTGAAAAATCATATAAAGAAAATGAATACGATTTAACTCGAAGATTAAAGCTAGGTCTTAATATTAATAAAGATGAATATTTCTTGATTGAATCTTTAACAGAACATTCAAAATTTAATATTTAATTTAAGTGAAAAATAGTTTATAAAATTGATAAAAGAATTTATAGATGATATTAAAAAAAAGATTTAACATATAATTGAAGAAACTTGACAAGGTTTACATATTTTTATTATAATTAGGTTGTAAGAAGGTGGTTAATTTGTATAATGGAAAAATTAATTTATCAGAACAAGATATTTTAAATAAAGATTTTAAAATTGATACAAGGGGATATAGGCCTCAAGAGGTAGATAAATTTTTAGATATGATTATAGCTGATTATACAGAGTTTAATGCCACTATTAAAAGACAGAGAGAAGAAATTCAAGCTTTGACTGAAGATAATATTAAATTAAAGCAAGAATATCATAAACTTCTTAGTAGATTAGAAGCTGCTGGAAATAGTGATATAGGCTCATCTGTTAATAATGTTGATTTATTAAAAAGAATAAGTCAACTTGAAAAAATTGTTTTTGGAAGAAATGAATAAAACTTAGGCAAGTGCTGCATTATTTTAATGTAGAGGAAAGTCCATGCTCACACAGTCTGTGATTGATTGTAGTGTTCGTGCTTAGGGAAAAAATAACCTAAGGTAGCTTTTGCTAACGGCGAAGAAATTACCTTAAATGGTAAGATTATTCATAAAGTGCCAAAGAGACGAGTTCCTTTGGAAACGAAGGAAGTGGAACGTGGTAAACCCCGCGAGTGAGAAACCCAAAATTTGGTAGGGGAGTTCTTGTTGATAATAAGAATGATACAAGAAAGATATAAAATCTAGATAAATACTTGCCACCCTTATAGGGGACAGAACATGGCTTATTAGTTTTATTTTTAATTTTTTTCTTAAAAAAGGAGTGAAAAATCTTGAACGAAATTGGTGAGCTCTTTAGAGTGACCAGGGAGGGTGCAGGAGTTTCTATAATTGAAGCTTCTAAAGATTTGGATATAAAAGAGGTTATTTTAGAAAATATTGAAGAAGGAAATATTGGATGTTTTAAAGATATTTTTATTCTGAAAGATAATATTTATAATTATGCTAAATATTTAGGAATTGATCCTGATAAAATAGTTGACAGTTTTAATGAGTATATGTTTGAATATACTTCTAAAATTCCAGTAAAAGAGATAGAAAAGCAAATAAATGAACAAAATGTGAAGCAAAAAGAAGAAATAGTATCTCCATATACTAAAGAAGAAAAGAAAACTAATAAAGGAATATATGTACTTATATATTCTTGTATAATTTTTTTGGTTATTTTTGCAGTTTTTTGGAGTGTTAAACAAATAACTAGAGGGAAAGTAGTTGCAACAACTATAAGTTATGTTAGATAGGAGTTATTTATGAATTTACCTAATAAAATTACTATTTCAAGAATTGTTTTATCAATTATAATATTAGTATTTTTGGTTATGCCTTGGAGTGAAGTTGGTATTAAATTTAAGGAAATTTTACTTGTTGGGAAAATAGTTGTTAATATTAAATATATTATTGCAGGAGTTTTGTTTATTATAGCGGCTTTTACGGATTTTATCGATGGATATTTAGCAAGAAGTAAAAATATGGTAACAGATTTTGGTAAAGCAATAGATGCGATAGCAGATAAAATATTAGTTAATGGAGTTTTAATTATTTTAGCTAACCAAGGTTTTATTAGTGTTCTTGTTCCTGTAATAATTATTATGAGAGATATTTTTGTTGATTCTTTAAAAATGGTAAGTGCATCAAAAGGTAAAGTTATAGGGGCTAGTATTTTAGGAAAAATAAAAACAATTTGTATGTTGATAGGTATTTCTTTAATGCTATTTTATAATTTACCTTTTGAGATTATTGGTATACCTTTAGCAGATATATTAATAATAGGTGCTTGTATTTTATCAGTTATATCTGGATGTCAATATTATTTTAGTATAAAACCGCTACTTTTAGAAAATGAAAAAGAGTAGAGTATTTACTTTTTGGAATAGATGCTTGTTAAACAAGATAATACATGATATCCTGGAATAGAAGGAAACTTCATAAGATAAAATGTGTTAGAGAAATTTTAGATTAATACTTTGCTTTTATATCAAAACGTTAAGCTCATATATAGGTCAAATGTATAGAAAAGCTAGCGCTTTTTTTATGTCCATAATTAGTAAAATAAGTAAGATAATGATTAGATAAAAGCAAAGTATTTCAAAATTTTTAATAATATAAGAGACTATATTAAAGCTATAATAAGATAAATTAAGAAAATAATTTGTCATATTTTGAAAGGTGTAAACTCTATTATTACTAATTGAATTATGAATAATAGTAGGTTATAATAGGTATAGAAAATAGGAGGAAGAAAAATGAAAAAATATGAAAAGAATAAAAAACTAAAATACACCCTCCTAAGCGTAATAGCCCTAGTCCTAGTACTGGGGGGGGGGTATTTTAGTATATAGAAGTTTTGCATTATTTGAAACAAGTAAAACATTTAATATACTAGAAGGAAGAGTGCCAAACTTTACCAAAGGAGATATAACTTTAGCAGTACTTGTAGATGGAGAGAAGAAAGAAGAGTTTCCTGCAAAAGATAGTGGATATCATTTTGTAGGATCAGAATGCACAAATGGTGCAAATGCTTCGTGGAATTCATTGATTTGGAGTGTTAATATTACAAATTTAAAAAATACAGGTACAACATGTACTTTAAAATTTGAAAAAGGAGAATTAGAGCTTAATTATGGAGATGGATCTTTAAATGAAGTAGAAAATGGTTATAATGATAAAATCGCTTTTTATGATATGACAACTAACAATGATATTTCTTTTAATAGTGCAGCATCGAATTATAATGAAGGAAATTATAATAACAATTTTTATTTGAAAAGTGTTAATGATGGTATACATAGAACATTAGGAACTAAATTGGAAGGACGCTCTAAAATAATAAAAGGAAATAATGAAATTATAATAAATAGAATAAATAGCTCAACTTCATTAATTTTTATAGAGTTTAGAGGTGGTGGTTCAGGATTTAACTCTATAAGTTCTCTACAATTATATTTAAATAATAATT
Source organism: uncultured Erysipelotrichaceae bacterium (assembly GCA_948444795.1). Taxonomy (GTDB): domain Bacteria; phylum Bacillota_I; class Bacilli_A; order RF39; family UBA660; genus MGBC108787. The sequence continues at coordinate 7,395 of CAOJUX010000010.1, forward strand.
ATGTATCTTTAAAACAAGCAGTTGCTAATAAAATGATAAAACCATTAGTATTAATAACAGGAAATAGTTATAATGCAAATACTTCAAAAATAAATGTTTTATCTTTATATGATACAGGAAAAGTAACTATTAATACTTTTGGTGATGTGCATATATATTTTATGTTAGAAAACAATGTTACTTTTAATAGAGTTAAATTTATAGCTGATAATGATTTTGATGAAAATTATGATGGTATAGATGTAAAAGAATATAAAAATACCATAATGTATCTTAAATAGTTCATTTATTTTTAATCTCCAAGAAAGATTATTAAATATAAACACGTTATAAATAGAACGAGTGGCATTTTGGAAATGTGACTCGTTATTTAATGTTATAAGAAAATTTAAAAATAATATTAAATATTAATTAATTTATTTTTTGAAAAATTTTATTAAAAAAGGAAATATCAAATTCATGGTGTATATATAACAATAGAGGGGCTGTAAAATTATAAACAGAACACAAACAAATGTTTACAAAAAATATTGACAAAGTAAAAGTAATATAATAAAATTAAAATGTGTTAAGAAAATGGAGGACATAATGAAATTAACAAAAGAAGTTAAAGATAAAGATAAAGCTTTAGAACAAGTTTTAGCTGATATAGAAAAACAATTTGGTAAAGGAGCAATAATGAAGCTTGGAGGCCAAGAGCATATGGAAATCGATGTTACATCAACTGGTAGTTTAACACTTGATATTGCCCTTGGCGTAGGAGGATTTCCTAAAGGTAGAATTATAGAAATATATGGTCCAGAGTCTTCTGGAAAAACTACATTTGCACTGCAAGCCATTGCAGAAGTGCAAAAGGAAGGGGGGCGAGCAGCTTTTATTGATGCAGAGCATGCACTTGATCCAGTTTATGCTAAAAATTTGGGAGTAAATATTAATGAACTTTTACTATCTCAACCAGATACAGGAGAACAAGCGTTAGAAATATGTGAAGCTTTAGTTAGAAGCGAAGCTGTGAATATTGTAGTAATAGATTCGGTTGCAGCACTTGTACCTCAAGCAGAAATTGATGGTGAAATGGGAGATTCTCATGTAGGATTGCAAGCAAGACTTATGAGTCAAGCATTAAGAAAATTATCGGGAACTATTAATAAAACTAAAACAACAGCAATTTTTATTAATCAATTAAGAGAAAAAGTAGGAATAATGTTTGGAAATCCCGAAACAACTCCTGGAGGACGTGCTTTAAAATTTTATTCAACTATACGTTTAGATGTTCGACGTGGTGAACAAATAAAATTAAATGATCAAATTATTGGAAATAAAACTAATATTAAGGTAGTTAAAAATAAGGTGGCTCCACCGTTTAAAACTGCTTCGGTTGATATAATGTATGGAGAAGGAGTTAGTAGAGAAGGAGAACTTGTTGATATAGCAAGTGAGCTAAATATTATTGATAAAAGCGGCGCTTGGTATTCTTATAAAGGTGAAAAAATTGGTCAAGGAAGAGAAAATGTTAAAGCTCTGCTTAAAGATAATAAAAAACTTTATGAAGAAATAAATACTAAAGTTCGTGAAAATTTTGGATTTGTAAAAAATAGTAGTGAGCTTAAAGAAAATGCTAAAAAATCAGAATAATTTATTGATAAATTAACCAGATAATGATGAATATTAAATTTATATATAATTTTTCTAAAAATATTGTTGCTAATTTTTTAATTAAATTTTATAATTAAGATGTAGATAGATTTAATTATGTATTTGCTATAAATAGTTATTGGAGGGAAAATTATGAATATTAATTTAATATTCATCGTTTTAACTTTGATTATTGGAATTTTTATTGGAGCTATTATAATTTATTTGCTTGATTTTATAAAAGTAAATAATGCTAGAGCTCAAGCTGAAAAATTATTAAGTGATGCCAAAAATGAGGCAGATAAATATAAAAGAGATATTATGTTAGAGACTAAAGAAGAGTCTTTTAAAATAAAACAAGAAATTGAACAAGCAAACAAAATAAAAAAACAAAAATTAAAAGAAAATGAAGATAGATTATTGCAAAGAGAAAAAACTCAAGATAAGCGTGATGAGATGCTTCAAAAACGTGATGCTTTATTAGATGATCGTGATAATAATTTATTAGCTAAACAAAAAGAATTGCAAGAAAAAGAAGTTAAAATAGATGAAATTTTAAAAAATGAAATAGATAAATTAGAAAAAATAGGTAAGATTAGTTGTGATGAAGCGCACAAAATGATTATGGATAAAGTCGAAAGAGATATGTCCACAGAAATTGCAAACTTTATAAAAGAAAAGGAAAGTGAAGCAAAATTAATTGCTAAAGAGAAAGCTAAAGACTTGATTATTTCTAGTATGCAAAGATATTCAGAAGATGTTACTAGTGAGCAAACTGTTAGTACTATTAATTTACCTAGTGATGAAATGAAAGGCAGGTTAATTGGTAGAGAGGGTAGAAATATAAGAGCAATAGAATCAGTTACAGGAGTGGATTTAATAATTGATGATACACCAGAGGCAATAGTTATTTCTTCTTTTGATCCTTTGAGAAGAGAACTTGCAAAAATTACTATTGAAACTTTAATTAAAGATGGTAGAATACATCCATCAAGAATTGAGGAAATATACAATAAAGTTGAAAATGATATGAATAGTAAAATTACTGAAATTGGTAATGAAACTTTATTTAATTTAGGTATTAATAATATTGATCCTGAATTAGTTTATTTAATTGGAAAATTGCATTTTAGAACAAGCTATGGTCAAAATGCTTTACAACATTCAATAGAAGTTGCTAATTTGACTGGTTTAATGGCAGGTGAAGTTGGAGAAAATGTATTACTTGCAAAAAGAGCAGGTCTTTTACATGATATAGGCAAAGCAATCGATTATGATGTTGAAGGCTCACATGTAGAAATAGGTGTTGATATTGCTAAAAAATATCATGAAGATGAAATTGTAATTAATACTATTGCATCTCATCATCATGATGATGAGCAAAATTCAGTAATAGCGGTTTTAGTAGAGATTGCAGATACATTATCAGCGGCAAGACCAGGCGCTAGAAATGACACATTAGAAAATTATATTAAAAGACTTGAACAATTGGAAGATATTGCAAGTTCTTTTGATGGAGTTGAAAAGACATTTGCGATGCAAGCCGGAAGAGAAGTAAGAGTTATGGTGAAACCTGAGGAAGTGAATGATGCTAACAGTTATAAAATAGCAAGAGATATAAAAAAGAGAATTGAAGAAGAAATGCAATATCCGGGTACAATTAAAATAACTGTTATAAGGGAAACTAGAGTTCAAGAAGAAGCAAGATAATTCTTGTTTTTTTATTTAGTTTCTAATATAAAAAAATTACAAGTGATGATTTGTAATTTTTATTGCTTAACTTCCATTATGACAGGAAGGACTATTGGACGTCTTCCTGTTAATTCGTTAATATAAGGGTGTAGTTCTAAAATAATTTGATTTTTTAAATCAGTATAATTATAATTATTTTTCTCTAGGCTTAAGTTAACTATATGAGAAACTTTTCTTTCTATTTTATTAATTAGTTCTCCATTTTCGTTTACCATTACAAATCCTCTAGTAGTCACATTTGGCTTGATTAATAATTTTTTAGATAAGGGATTAATATTTAGGATAACTAATAATATGCCATCATTACTCATAAGCTTACGATCTTTAATAACTATAGAGCCAATATCTCCAATACGAGAACCATCAACATATACATCACCCGCTTGAATGGTATTTCCTTTATGAATTCCATTTTTATCCATGACTAAAGTATCGCCATTTTTACATATAAATATATTCTTTTTGGGTATTCCACATGCGACACCAAGTTCGGCATGTTTTTTCAACATTCTATATTCACCATGACATGGCATAAAATATTCTGGTTTAATTAAACGTAACATGAGTTTTTGTTCTTCTTGTTTACCATGTCCAGAGGCATGAATGTCGGAAAATTCACTATTAGTAAAGACATTAACTCCTTTTAAATATAATTTGTTGATAACTTTATTAACACTATTAGCGTTGCCAGGAATTGGATTTGATGAAAAAACTACTAAGTCATCTGGCATTAAAGTTATTTGTTTATGAACACCATTAGCTATTCTAGATAGGGCAGCAAGAGGTTCACCTTGAGAACCAGTACATAAAATACAAATTTCATTTTTCTTTAAGCTTTTAGCATGATTATAATCTATTATAATAGATTTATCTTCTATTAATCCATTATTTCCAGCTAGTTCAATAGCTGTTTCCATAGAACGGCCAAATACTACAATTTTACGATTATGTTTTTTGCAGGTTTCAACAATATGTTTAATACGATAAATATTTGAGGCAAATGTTGCAATTATAATCCTTGCAGGATGCTTAGAAACTATTTTTTCTAAAGCTTCATCTACAGTGCTTTCACTTGTAGAAAAACCAGGCGATAAAGCATTAGTGCTATCACTTAAAAGTATTTTTACTCCTTTTTTACTAATATCTACCATTTTATGTAAATCAGCTATTGGACCGATAGGAGTTAGATCAAATTTAAAATCTCCAGTTTCAAATATAATTCCATTTGGGGTATGAATCGCCATGGCATAAGAATCAGGAATGGAGTGCGTAGTATTGACAAATTCTACTTCAAAATATTTAGATTTGATTTTTGATTCAGAATTAATTATTTCTATATCCTGATATTTAATGTTTTGATCTAATAATTTTTTATTAATCAAATCAGCTGCGATTTTAGGTGCATAAATTTTAGGTATTTTTATGCTTTGCAAAAGATATGGAATTCCACCTATATGGTCTTCATGACCATGAGTTATGAAAAGTCCAATTATTTTATTTTCATTTTCTTTTAAATAAGTAACATCTTGAATAACTGCATCTACTCCAAGTAAATCTTCAGTTGGAAACATTACTCCAGCATCAACAATTAAAATTTCATTTTTGTGGCTAACCACATACATATTTTTACCAACTTCGCCTAATCCACCTAGAGCAACAATAGACGTACTTGTGCTATCATTTTTCATATAAATTTTCCTTTCAAAATAAAAAAATAAAGTTTTTTCTTGAAATAATTATAACAGAATTTTGCTTGTTTGTCTACAAGTTTATTGTTATAATCTATATTAGTGGTGAGAATATGAAAAGTAATAGAGCATTTACATTAGTAGAGCTTTTGGGAGTTATTGCAGTTTTAGCTGTAGTAATGTTGATAGCTGGGACAAATGTATTTGGTATAAGTGGTAAATCTAAAGAAAAAATGGCTGAAGAAAATAGAGCAAATTTTAAAGAAGCAGCACTTACTCATGTTATAGGTAAAATTACTCTTGCAAAATGTAGTGTAGAAGTCTCAAGTGGTCTTAAAAATGGTAATGCTTCTTTTATAGATGATAATAATAAATGTATGAAGAAAATCACAGCTAAAGAGCTTCGAGATATAGGAGTATTTGAAGATAATAAGAAAAGCTGTGCTGATAGTGATTATGTAGTGGTATATCGCTATAATGATGGGGCTAATAGCGAATATAAGGCATATATAAGTAAAGATTTTTGTAAACGTTAAGGGAGGATTTATAAATGGGATTATTTGATAAATTTAAAAAGATAATAGTTAAAAAAGAGGAAGCAAAAGAAGAGGTTAGTCAAAAATACGATAAAGGGCTTTCTAAAACTCGTGATGAATTTGTTTCTAAACTTAGTCTACTAGGTATTAAATATACTAAAATAAATGAAGAGTATTTTGAAGAACTTGAAAATTTACTGATTAGCGCAGATATTGGAGTTAATACAGTCTTTAAATTTATGGATAGAATTAGATCAAGAGTGTCAAAAGAAAAAATAGAAGATACTAATAGTTTAACTGAAGTAATTGTTGATGAACTTTTTATTACATATGTTAATAATGAGAATATTACAACTAAAATAAATATTCAAAAGGAAGGTCCTACAGTAATTTTGATGGTTGGTGTAAATGGAGTGGGTAAGACTACTACAATAGCTAAACTTGCTAATAAATATAAAAAAGAAAATAAAAAGATATTTTTAATTGCTGGAGATACATTTAGAGCTGGAGCAGTAGAACAATTAAAAATTTGGGCAGATAAAACAAGCTCTTCCTTTTATGGAAAAGAAAATATTGATCCAGCTGGAGTTATTTATGATGGACTTAACCATGCTCTTGAAGATAAAGCTGATATAATTTTTATTGATACAGCTGGAAGACTACAAAATAAAGTTAATTTAATGAAAGAGCTTGAAAAGATTAATAGGGTTATTGACAAAGTTATTCCATCCTCACCTCATGAAGTTTTATTAGTAATAGATGCTTCTACTGGTCAAAATGGTATTATGCAAGCTAAAGCTTTTAAAGAAATAACTAATATTACAGGTATTGTTCTTACTAAACTTGATGGTACTGCTAAAGGTGGTATTGTTCTTGCTATTAAAGAAGAGGTGGGTATTCCCGTTAAATTTATAGGCCTTGGTGAGGCTATGGATGACTTAGAAACATTTGATATTGAAGATTATATATATGGATTATTTAAGGATATGATATAAATGGAACGAGAAGAAAAATTAATTTATTACAATAATTTATATGATATATATGGTGCTTTGTTAAATGAAAGAGAAAAAGAAATATTCTTATTATTTTATGAAGAAGATTTATCACTTGGAGAGATAGCAGCAGAAAGAGGCGTTAGTAAGAGTGCTATAGGAAATGCTATTAAAACTATTAATCAAAAATTAGATGATTATGAGGATAAATTACATTTTTTTGAAAAAATAAAATTATTAAATTCACTTGATATAAAAAATGAAAAGTTAAGAGAAGAAATTAAAAATATTACTTTAAAATAATATTGTTTAATCAATTTTTCAGAACATAATCAAATTTGATTATGTTCTTTTATGTATGTTATAATAAAAATGGTGATTTAAATGTTTGAATACTTAGGAGATAGATTATCTAATGCTATTAAAAATATTAAAGGAATGGGATCTATTACAGAGGAAAATATTAGTGATGCCTTAAGAGAGATTAGGATGGCACTTTTAGAAGCCGATGTAAATTATACTGTAGTTAAAGAATTTATTAATAAAGTAAAAGAAGATGCTCTTGGTGAAGATGTTAGTAAAAGTTTGAAACCAGATGAATTATTTATTAAGATATGTAAAGATGAGCTGGTTAGCTTATTAGGTGGAGATTATGTTTCTTTAGAAGTAAATAAAAAACCAACTATTATTATGTTAGTTGGACTTCAAGGTAGTGGAAAAACTACAACAGTTGGGAAACTTGCTAATTTTTTAAGAAAAAAGCACAGTAAAAAACCTTTACTTGTTGCTTGCGATATTTATAGACCAGCTGCTATTGATCAATTAAAAACTATTGGAAAAGAACTTTCTATTGATGTATATAGTGAAGATAACAAAGATGTTATCAAAATTATTAAGAATGCCAAAGAATTTGCAAATACTAATAAAAATGATTATATAATTATAGATACTGCAGGTAGATTACAAATTGATGAGGAACTTATGCAAGAACTTGAAAATATTAGTAAAGAAATTAATTTAGATGAGACGCTTCTTGTTGTTGATGTCATGATGGGTCAAGATGCAATTAATGTGATAAATGGGTTTAATTCTAGGCTTAAGTTAACAGGAGCAATTTTAACTAAACTTGATGGAAATACTAAAGGTGGAGTTGCTCTATCAATTAGACATTTAACCAATATTCCAATAAAATTTGTAGGAAATAGTGAAAAAATGGATGGTATTTCAGAATTTTATCCCGAAAGAATGGCAAATAGAATACTTGATATGGGTGATATTTTATCTATAGCAGAAAAAGCTGCTGATGCTATTAGTGAAGAGGAAGCCAAAGATACAGCAAGAAAAATGAAAAAAGGTACTTTTGATTTAGAAGATTTTTTAAATACTTTTAAACAAATTAAGAAATTAGGCCCTTTAGAGAATATTTTGAAAATGCTTCCTGGTGCTAGAAAAATGGGTATTAATAATATCAATATTGATCCTAAAGATATGGCTCATGTTGAAGCAATTATTTTATCAATGACACCATATGAAAGACGCCATCCAGAAGTTTTAAAAGCTAGTAGAAAACAGAGGATAGCTAAAGGAAGTGCAAGAAGTGTAGAAGAAGTAAATAGACTTTTAAAACAGTTTGAAGAAATGAAAAAAATGATGAAAATGGTAAGTAATGGTAATATGAAGATGCCTTTTTGATATAATATGATGAGGTGATTATAATAAAGACTTTAAAAGAAATAATTGAAAATAATGATTTGAATTTAGAAGATTTTATATTTTATGGCAATAATATAGCTAAGATAAATAACTATTTAGATAAAGAAAAACGAGGAAAATTAGTTCTTGTAACTAGTACTTCTCCAACAAAATATGGAGAAGGTAAAACTACTCTTGCTATAAGTTTGAATGATAGTCTTAATTCTTTAAATTACAAAAGTATTGTTGCTTTAAGAGAACCTTCTTTAGGTCCAGTATTTGGAACTAAAGGAGGAGCTAATGGTGGAGGATGTGCTAAAATAGTTCCAGAGATGCCTATAAATTTGCATTTTACGGGTGATATACATGCTATTACAACTGCTAATAATTTACTTTCTGCGATAATAGATAATCATATATTTCAGGGCAATAGTCTTCTTATAAAAGATATTAAACATGAAAGATGTATTGATTTAAACGACCGAAGTTTAAGAAATGTTTCTATTAATGGAACTTTAACTAAATTTAATATAAGTACTGCATCAGAGATGATGGCAATTTTATGTCTTTCTAGAGATCGTGAAGATTTAAGAGAAAAGCTTGGTAATATATTAGTTGGATATAATAATGATAAAAAAGAAATATTTGTGCGTGATTTAAATTGTGTAAATGCTTTAATGCTCCTTTTAGAGGATGCTATAAAGCCAAATGTGGTAAAAACTTTAGAGGATAATTTAGCCCTTGTTCATGGTGGACCTTTTGCTAATATTGCTCATGGAACGAGTAGTATAGTATCAACAAGATATGCACTTAATCATTTTGATTATACCGTTGTTGAGGCAGGCTTTGGAAGTGATATGGGAGCTTTAAAATATTTTGATATAGTTGCTCGTCAAAATAAAGATTTGATTCCAGATGTAACAGTACTCAATACAACAATTCAAAGTTTAAAATATAATGGTAATAATGATTTAAAAAAAGGCATTAGTAATTTAGAATATCATATTGATAATATGCTAAGATTTACTAATAATCTAATAGTTGTTTTAAACAAACATGAAAGTGATAAAGATGAAGATATTAAATATATAGAAGATTATGTAATTAGAAGGGGACTAGCTTTTAGTTTAAGTACTGGGTATCTAAATGGTAGTAGTGGTTCACTTGATGCCGCTAAAAAGATAGTAGAACTTGCTAAAACTAAAGATAAAGAATTAAATTTATCTTATGAACTTTATGATGATTTAAAATTAAAAATATCTAAGTTTTGTAAAAAGAACTTTGGCGTACATAATATAGTTTATAGCGATGATGCTTTAAAAAGTTTAGAATTAATAAATAAAGGGAAATTTAAAGATTTACCGATTTGTATTGCCAAAACTCAGTATTCGATAACACCTCATAAAGATGTTTTAGGTTATCCTAAAGATTTTGATATAACTATAAAAGATATTAAATTATTTAGTGGAGCTGGTTTTATTACTATTTATTTAGGTAATATTTTAACTATGCCTGGACTTTCTTCAGATGCTAATTATCTTCATATGTAAATTTTATTATTTTGGTGTTTATCATAAACACCATTTTTTTTATTGCATAAAATAGACTAGAAAGGAAATGGTATTATGAATTTTAATCGTTGTGGAGAAAATCCTGCTATGTATGATGGTGCAAATATGCCAGCTAGAGAACCAATGGGGTGTTGTCCTCAATCAAATGCTTGTGGTTGTCCTGGGGTTATGATGTGTCAACCAATATATGAGTGTCCTCAAGTTCAATGTTGTCATAGAGTAATCAATTATGAAGTGCCTCATATTATCCCATGTCATACTAAAATGATAAATCATCATGTATATAAACATACTTATCAACCTTGTTATAGTTATTCTGAAGAAGATGAAACTTCTGAAGTATATGAACCAAGATGCTGTAAATAATCTCGATATTTCGAGATTTTTTTCTTATTTTATGTTATACTTTATTTGAGGATGATAAATATGTTAGATATGAATAAAAAAGGCTATACTTTTCCTGATATTATTATAGTAGCAGTTTTAGTAGGACTTGTTACACTATTTGTTTTTAATAGAGCTAGTTATGCATTTTCTGATGTTAGTGAAATTGAGAGAGTTGCAGCAGAGACTTTAATAACTAAAGGAGCTACGGAATACGGAAAAAGTATTATAGAAACTTTAAAAAATGAACAAAATATATATTTAACTGGTAAAGATTTAAAAGATGCAGGATATTTAGTAGATGATGAAAATAAAATGAGTAATATGAAGGTTGAAATTACTTATAGTGTTAATAATAATGAAGTTACTGCTAAATTAGTAAAATAGAAAATGTAAATAATTGTCAAAAATAGTCGAATTACTTGTATAGTTTACATTTAATTAGTATTATATTATTGTAAGGATGTGATTATTTATGTTATACCCATCAATTGATAAATTGCTTAATATTGTTTATTCTAAGTACAAGTTAGTTCATGTTGTCTCTATTAGAAGTAAGCAAATGGAAAGTAAAAAACATTATCAAATGTTAGAGAATGAATATAAAAATAAAAAAGAACTTGGAAGAGCACTAGAAGAAGTAGAAAAAGGTTTAATAACAATTAAAGATAGTAAATAATATTTTAGAAAACACAATAATTACATTTTTTATAAAAATACTTGATTATTGTGTTTCTATATGATATTATTAATTTGTTCTTTTGGGGAATTAGCTCAGCTGGCTAGAGCACCACGCTTGCACCGTGGGGGTCAAGGGTTCGAATCCCTTATTCTCCACCAATTAGAATTTTACTCCTGTTTTTAAGGGAGTTTTTTATTTGGTTAAAAAAGGATTAACAAAATGTTATCAAATTGTTGCTAGGAAGTTATATTTATGATATTATGATTATATCAAGAATAAAATGAAGAGTGGTACTTAGCATAAATAAAGTTAAGTATTTTCCATAATAGGGTTGCGCTTAATCTTGTTTTTTAGATTTAGTGCATTTTTTATAGTAAAGAGGTAATATTATGCTAAAAAAAGTATTAATATATGGAGATTCTAATACTTGGGGAGATAATTTTCTAACGGGAAAAAGAATTCCAGATGATAAGCAATGGGTAAATATTTTAAGAAAAAAATATGATAAAAAAATTTTATTTTTGCAAGAAGGATTGCCTGGAAGATTGGCGGGTAATGAAGAAATTGCAAAAAAATATAAAAATGGTCAAGACACTTTTATTTCAACATTTAGAACAAATGCTCCAGTGGATATGGTTATTATTTCTTTAGGAACAAATGATCTGCAATTAAAGTATAATAAAACAAGTGAAGAAGTAATTAATAGTTTGTTATGGTATAAAGAACAATTGGAAGAAAGTTTTAAAGATACAGAAGATAAAGAAAAATATTTTAATGGGAAAATGCCTAAAATTTTATATATATTACCTATTAATTTTGATTATCAAGTAAATGCCAAAGAAATATTTGACAGAACTTCCGAAAAAAAACGCCAAGAAATTATTAATTATTTTAAAAAACAAAATATAAATATTATAGCAGATAATCACATGGAATTGTTTGAAGATGGTATTCACTTAAATTATAAAGGGCATGAGAAAATGGCTAAACTGGTAGAATCGGAGTTAAATTATGAGTAAATTAGAAGAACTAGAAAAATTAAGAAAACAATTTAATCTAATAGTTAATGGTCTAAATAATTATCCAAAAGGCGAAATTAATGTTTTGGTATCAAACCATAATTGTTTAATGGATATTTTTTATTTACCTATGGCAATACCAGAAGAACTAGTAAGTTTAATTAGTGCTCGTTTAGTGTATAAGAATGAAGATGATCGAAAATATATAGTTAATAAATATTTAAATGCTTTTCCTATAGAAGCTCATGGTGGCAGGAAGTATACTAAAATGTGTTTAGAACATGCAAGTGAAATTTTACAAAGCGGAAGAAGTGTTAATATATTTCCCGAAGGAGCTTATGTATTAGAAAATAATATTTATAAAGGTCATACTGGTGCTAGCAGAATAATATATGATGCTAGAAAAAATATTAGTCAAATTAATTTGGTTCCGGTAAGTATTTCCATTTCAAAAAAAGAAGATTTGGAGAATTATAAAAACCTTGGGGGGGGGGTAATAGAAATTACAATTTTACCTTCCATTGATTATAAGGAAGCATACTATAACTACAATTATGCAAAAAACTATGAAGAAGCAAACGAATTTTTACATATTCCAATTGATATTGCAATGAAAAATATTGCTAATAATTTAAAAATGGCTTATGTGGATAATTACATAGAATTAAAACCAAAGGGAAATGTTATGTTTGCAGATGGCTCAGTAGTTGATGTTAATCTTGCTCAACAAAATGAATTTGCTCAAAAATATAATTGTGAACTTATGAAAAGAACTAGAGATTATCTAAGCAAAATATTTTGTATTTTAAATAAATTATGTTATATTATACCTATAAGGAGAAATTTATATGAAATTTGTTATAAAATCTAAAAGAAAATTAAAATTTATATCATCATCTTCTAACATATTAAAGCAAAAATATTCTCCTCTTGCCTATGATTTAGGTCCTCGTGAAGAAGAAGCTACAGAATATCAAAGAGGTGACTATAGTGTTTTAGCATATGACTTTGGCTCCAATATAGCTACTCCTTCAGATTTTAATGATGATGAAATGAGTAAAATGTTAGATGAGTATGAAGATAATATAAAACATAAGAGATAATTTGAAATATATACCATTTATATTTCTTTTTTTATTTGATAAAATAATTTTGGTGGTTTTAGTGATTTTAAATGTAAGTGGAAGATGTGATATTGTAGCTTTTTATACCAAATGGTTTATGAATGCTTGGAATAGGGGATATGTTGATGTTAGAAATCCATTTAATAAAAGATTAGTTAGTAGAATTTATTTTTCTGATGTTGATTTAATAGTGTTTTGTACGAAAAATCCAAGACCAATTATAAAATATTTAGATCAAATAGATAAACCTAAGTTATTTCATATAACTTTAACTCCCTATAAAGAAGATATTGAAGTTAATGTAATAAAAAAAACTATTATAGAAGATATTAAAAAAGTATCTAGAATAGTTGGAATAGATAATTTATATATTAGGTATGATCCAATTTTTATAAGTGAACGCTATAATATAGATTACCACAAAAAAGCTTTTGATAAGCTATGTACTTTACTTGATGGCTATGTAAAACATTTTATTATTTCTTTTTTAGATGATTATAAAAATGTAAGATTTCATAAAGATATCTTAAAATATAAAAAATTAAGTGCCAAAGATTATGAAATAATTGGTTCGAGTTTTGCTTCGTCTGCTCACCGAATTAATGCAAAAGTTCAAACTTGTTTTGAGGAGATAACTCTAGAAGAATATGGTTTTATTAAAAATGATTGTATTTCTAAGGAACTTGCTTTTAAATTAACAGGAAAAATTTATCCTAAATGGAAAGCCAGAAAAGAAGGTAAGTGTAAATGTGCGTGTATGGTAGATATAGGAGCTTATAATACTTGCAAGCATTTATGTGTTTATTGTTATGCAAATTATAATGAAAAATTAATAGACAGAAATATAAAAAATCATAATGATAAATCTTCACTTTTAATTGGAAAGATAGAAAGTGATGATATAATAAAGATAAGAAGAAAGTAAGTGATTTAATGTTTTTAAATAATTGCATAGTTTTAACTAGTGAAAATATAAAAAAACAAATTTTATTAAATAGGGATGAACTAGTTAATGTTAAGATTTATAGTATAAATGAATTTAAAAATCTATATTATAAAAGTACTACTAAAACTCTCAGTTATATAAAAAACAAATATAGTGTAACACTTGAAATTGCTAAAATTTATTTAGATAATTTATTTTATATTGTTGATAAAAAATATAATAATGAAAAACTTGATTTTTTAGTAAAGTTAAAAAAAGATTTAATAAAAAATAATTATTTAAAACTTAATCAAAATTTTATAAATTTTTTAACAGGTAAAAAAATTTATTTTTATAATTTGAAATATGAAAAAGATATAGAAAAATTAAAAAACTTACTTAATAAAATAAGTAGTGTATCTATTTTGAATGATAATATTAATAATTTTAATCATAAAATTTATAGTTTTGATGAGGTAAATATTGAAGTTGCATATGTTGCGGAAGAAATTTGTAAACTTGTAAAAAGAAAGATAAATTTAAATAATATTTATTTAGTCAATTTAGATGATGATTATAGAGAAGTTATTAAAAATATATTTCCTATGTTTAATTTACCATTTTCTTTAAATGATAAAGATACTCTTTATAATACTAACTTAGCTATTGAGTTTTTAAATCATTTTGATTTAGGAGTAGAAAAAGCTTTGGAATATATAAGCAACTTAGTTAAGAGTAAAGAAGATGAAGCAATATATAATTTAATAGTTGATATTATTAATAAATATATTGATTTAGATGAAGATTTATATGATATGATTAAATATACTTTTAAAAAGACAAAAATTAAAGGTATTTCTTATAAAGAGTGTATTAAAGAAACTTCGGTTTTTAATAAATTTTTAGAAGAAGATTATGTTTTTATGTTAAATTTTAGTAATAATACTCCAAGAATATATAAAGATGAGGATTATTTATCAAATATAGAATTAAAAATACTTGGACTAAATACAACTGATATTTTAAATAAACAGGAAAAGCTTAAATATATTGATGCTATAAAAAATATTTATAATTTGATTTTGACAAACAGCATTTTAGATGAAACAAATAAAATTTCTATATTAAATGATACTTTAGATTATGAGGTTATTAAAAAAGAAGAATTTATTTCTTTATATTCTGATTTATATAATAAAATGGAACTTGCTAAAGAACTTGATTTATTTTATAAATTTAAAACAATATATAAAAATTTAATAGCTTTATATAATCATTATCAAGATGCTGATTATAAAAATTATGATCATAGTTTTAAAGGGATTAATAAAGATGATTTAAAACAATATTTGAATAATTCATTAACTTTATCTTATAGTAGTTTAGATAAATATTATCGTTGTCCTTTTTCTTTTTATATTAATAATATTTTAAAACTTGATAAATATGAAGATACTTTCTATCAAGTAGTTGGTAGAATATTTCATTATTGTTTAGAAAAATATGATTTACCTTTTTTGGAAGTTTTTGAAAAAGCTAAGAATAGAGAAAGTTACGATTTTAATAAAAGAGAGGAATTTTTTTTAGAACTTTTAAAAGAAGAGTTAAGATTTGTTATAAATTCTATAAAAAGTCAAAATACTTATTCTACTTTAGATAAAGAATTACATGAACAGAAGATTTGTGTTGTTTTAAATAAAGAAATTAAAGTTAATTTTGTAGGAATTATTGATAAGATTAAATTTAAAGAAGAAGATAATAAAACTTATGTTGCAATAATTGATTATAAAACTGGATTGCCCAATATTAGTTTATCTTTAATAAAATATGGACTTGGAATGCAATTACCTATTTATCTTTATTTAATAAAAAATTATGAAAAATTAAAAAATTCTTGTATAGTAGGGTTATATTTGCAAAAAGTAGTTAATGAGAAAGTTGCTCCAGGAATTAATGATTATTGTGAGGAAAAACGTAAAAATTTATTATTACAAGGATATTCTAATAGTGATATAAAAGTGTTGGAAAAGTTTGATAATACTTTTATAAATAGTAAACTAATTAAAGGAATGAAATTAAAAAAAGATAATAATTTTTATAGTTATAGTAAAGTTTTAAGTGATGAGCATTTTGATTATATATATAATATTACTCTTGATAATATAAATAAAGGAATTGATAATATATTAAATGGAGAATTTAAAATTGAGCCTAAAAGAATTAATAAAGAAAATTATGGATGTAGTTTTTGTAAATTTCGAGATATATGTTTTTGCAAAGAAAGTGATATTAAAGATTTAAAAGAATTAAAATTAGAAGATATATTGGAGGGTTTATAATGGCATTTACTAAAGAACAGCTTGAAGCAATAACTAAGAGGGGAAGAAATATAATTGTATCAGCAGGAGCTGGTTCTGGGAAAACTGCAGTATTAACTGAACGAGTTTTAACTTATTTAAAAAATGGTACATTTATAAATGAATTATTGATACTTACATTTACTAATGCTGCAGCAAAAGAAATGAAAGAAAGAATCAGGAACAAAATTCAAAAAGAATCTTTAAATGATAAAAATATAGCTAAAAATTTAGATTTACTTGATGAGGCATATATAACAACTTTTGATTCTTTTTCATTATCTATTGTTAAGAAATATCATTATTTATTAAATATTAATAAAGATATAAAAATAACTAACGCTTCAATTATTGATACTTTAAAAAGACAATTTATGGATGAGATTTTTTTGGATTTATATGATAATAAAAATGAAGATTTTTTAAACTTTATTAAAGATTTTTGCATTAAAGATGATAAAAGTATTTTAGAATGTCTTTTGAAAATTGCTGATGCTATTAGTATTATACCTAATACAGAAGATTATCTTAATAATTATATTAGTAATTATTTTAATGAAAGTTTTATTAATATGATTTTAGAAGATTATTTAAATATATTATTAAAAAAACAAGAAGAAATAAATCAAATCAGTTATTTACTTAGCAAAGATAATGAAGATATTAGCAATAGTTTAAATGAAATTTTAGGAATTTTTTTCTCAGCAAAAAGTATAAATGAAATTACGGATACAATTAAATTAGTAAAATTACCAGTTTTTAAAGATTTAACAGAAGAAGAAAAAGAACTTAAAAGTGATTTAGATGTAAAAATTAAAAAACTTAAAGAAACTACTTTATTATATGGTAAAAGTGATGAAATAATAAAAAATATAAAAGAGACTAAAAAATATGTTTTAGTTATTATAGAAATTATTAAAAGATATTTTAAAAAATTAGAGAAATATAAACTTGAAAATTCAATATATGATTTTAGTTCTATTGCTAAACTTGCTATTAAGGTTTTAAAAGAAAATGAAAATATAAGAGAGAATATTAGAAATTCTTTAAAAGAAATTATGATTGATGAATATCAAGATACTAGTGATTTACAAGAAGAATTTATTAATTTGATAAGTAATAATAATGTTTATATGGTAGGAGATATTAAGCAAAGTATATATCGTTTTCGTAATGCTAACCCTTTAATCTTTAAGAATAAATATGAAAATTTTGGTATATGTAATAATGGTTATAAAATTGATTTAGTTAAAAATTTTAGATCTAGAAAAGAAGTATTAAATAATATTAATGAAATATTTAATTTAGTTATGGATGATTATTTAGGAGGAGCAGATTATAAAAATGCTCATCAAATGGTATTTGGGAATACTACTTACATTAATGAAGGACTAACTAATAATAATTATAACATGAATATTTTAGAATATGATTCTTGTGATAATTATACTAATTCTGAGTTAGAAGCGTTTATTATAGCCAAAGATATAAAGAAAAAAATAGAAAGTAAATATAAAGTATTTGATAAAGATAGTAAAGTATTAAGAGATATAACTTATAGTGATTTTGTTATTTTAATGGATAGGACTGGTGATTTTTCTTTATATAAGAAAATATTTGAATATCTGAAAATTCCTTTAGAATTATATCAAGATGAAAAATTAAATAATAATGATAATATTTTTATAATTAAAAATATTATAGATTTTATTATTTGTATTTACAATAAGGATTATGATATTTCTTTTAAATATGATTATGTAAGTATTGCACGTAGTTATTTGTTTAATTTAAGTGATCAAGAAATATTTAATGTTATTAGTAATAATGTTATATGTGATACTGATATATATAAATTATTTGAAAATATTGCAAATAACATAAATAATAAAAGTATTAAAAGTATAATAGAAGAAATTATAAAAGCTACTAAGATGAAAGAAAAGTTAATAACTATTGGTAATCTAGATGAAAATTTAATTAATATAAATAAAATATTAGAAATTGCAGATAGTTATAATTCTATTGGATATAATATCTTTTCTTTTAATAACTTTTTAAAAAATTTAATAGATAATGAATTTGATATAAGATATAGTATTAAAAATAAAGATATTAATGCAGTTAAAATAATGACTATTCACAAATCTAAAGGTCTTGAGTATCATATTTGTTATTATGCTGGTCTTTATAAACATTTTAATATTAATGATTTGAAATCAAGATTTTTAATAGATAATAAATATGGAATTATTACCCCAGTATTTAATGATGGAATAAAAGATACAGTTTTAAAATATTTAATGAAAAATAAGTATAATGAAGAAGAGATATCGGAGAAAATAAGACTTTTTTATGTTGCGCTAACTAGATGTAAGGAGCAAATGATTATAATTGTTCCTAATAGTGATAAATGTAATATAGAAAGAATTAAATATAAGTCTTTTGCAGATATCTTAAATTCAATAAAAAAATATCTTATTAAATATTATAAAAAGATTGATTTATCTACTATTTCTTTATCTAAAGATTATGTATATATGGATAAATCTTCTATATTAAATTCTGATGATTCTAAACTATTTAAGGTTGAAGAAATTAATTGTTTAAAAGAAGAAATAAAAGAGCCAGTTTTGTCTAAAAATAGTCATAAATTGATTGATAAAAATATTCGTTCTAAAATGGATTTTGGTACTAAAATTCACGAATATTTAGAGTATTTAGATTTTGAAAATCCTGATTTTAATGATATTCCAGATAATTTTATAAGAGAAAAATTAAAAAATTTTATGAATTTGGATATTATTAAAAATAATAGAAAAGCTAAAATCTATCATGAGTATGAATTTATTTATAGTAATGAAAATGAAATTGTTCATGGTATAATAGATTTATTGATTGAAAATGATAAAGATATATTTATAATTGATTATAAACTAAAAGATACAAGCGATTTAGAGTATAAAAGACAACTTAATGGATATAGAAAATATATTAAAAGTATAAGTGATAAAAAAATATTTGTTTATCTTTATTCTATTTTAAATGAATCGTTAGAAGAAATAGGTGAGTAATATGAACAATAAAAAAATTTTTATAGGTGGAAGTATTATTTTAATAGTTATCTTTGTTATAATCTTAATTGGTTATTTGCGTATTAAATTTGCTAAAATAGAAGTGGTTTTAAAAGATAATTTAAATGTAGAGTTTTTAAGTAATGCTAAAGTGTCTGATTTTATTACAAGTATTAATGGGGAAATTTTAAATGATTATAAAATTGATACTAAAAGTTTAGGTGAAAAAAATATTAAGTTTGATTTTATTAATGATGATAAAATCAAAGCAAATTATGAATATAAAGTAAAAGTAGTTGATAATGTGGCACCTGTGGTATGGCTTAATAATTCTTATACGATATATAAAGGTAATGATGGGGATATAGTTGAAAACATTTTGTGTGGAGATAATGAAGATAGTAATGTTAAATGTAAGTTAGAAGGAGATTACGATTATAACATAGTAGGGGACTATCCTTTAACTTTTGTGGCTGAGGATAGAAGTGGCAATGAGACAAGAAAGGATTTTATTCTTCATGTTATTGAACCATCTAAAAATAACAATAATAAAATAACACCATCAGTTACATATTTTAGTGATGTTTTAGTATCTTATAAAAATGAAAAAACAAAAGTTGGTATTGATGTTTCAAGATGGCAAGGAGATATTGATTTTGAGAAGCTAAAAAATGCTGGAGTAGATTTTATAATTATTAAACTTGGTGGAACTAAAGGAACAAATGAAGAATTTTATATTGATTCTAAATTTGAAAGTAATATAAAGCAAGCTAATTCATATGGAATTCCTGTAGGTATTTATTTTTATAGTTATGCTAATAGTATAGATCATGCAAGACGTGATGCGAAGTGGCTTCTTGAGCAAATTAAACCGTATAAGATAGATTTACCCATAGCATTTGATTGGGAAGACTGGAAAAATTTTAATGATTATAATTTAAGTTTTTTTGGCCTTACAAGTATGGCAGAGGAATTTTTAAATACAGTGACAAATGCTGGATATGAGGGAATGCTTTATTCTTCTAAATCTTATTTAGAACAAATATGGCTTGATACTTCATATGAAAAATGGCTTGCACATTATACTTCAAAAACTAATTATGAAGGTGAATATAAATTTTGGCAGCTTTGTGATGATGGAAAAGTTGAGGGAATTGATGCTCCTGTGGATATTGATATTATGTATTTAAATAAATAAAAAATAACCATTAATTGGTTAATTTTTTTTGCTAATTTATTCCATATTATAATTAGGTGATTTTACTATGAAAAAAATAATTATAATAGGAATATTTTTAATTTGCATATCTATTAATACTTATAATGCTTTAAATAATAGAAATTGTGAAGAGGTAATTATCCCCACTTCTCTTAATTCTAAAAATTTATTAAATTATATTAAAACAAATAATTTAACTGATACTATAAGTAGAGTATGTACTATAGATTTATGTAAAACTATAAACCCAACTAATATAGATAGGGAAGTAGCTGATTTTATAGATTCTTATTATAATTATTTAAAAAATAAAAGAGAAGATATATATAACGAAGCTACTTTAAAAGGATTTAGAATAGATAAAATTATAATTACGAGATGTTAAACTTTATCTCCTTGATAAATGTTTCTTTTTTTCATTTCTTTATCTATGTCATTTAAAACACAAAATTTTTTTATGAGCCATTTTGGCTCTATAAGATCATTTATATTAGGGTCTCCAGTAATTCTATGAATAACTATATTTTCATTTAAATAACGAAGCTGCTCACAAACAATATCAATATATTCTTCTTTCGACAAAATATGAAATTTTTGTTTTTGATATATTTTTTCCAAAAGGGTTCCTTTTAAAACATATAACATATGAATTTTAATTCCATTAATTCCTAGATCATTTAAAAATTTAACAGTGTTTAGCATATCTTCTTTAGACTCATAAGGCAAGCCATTGATAATATGAACAACTATATTTATTTTTCTTTTTTTTAATTCTTCGACACAATTTATAAAATTTTTTAAAGTATGTCCTCTGTTAATAAATTTTAATGTTTCTTCTTTGCTTGATTGAAGACCGAGTTCAATAGTTAAAAAAGTTTTTTTATTTAAATTTTCTAAATAATCATAGCATTCTTCTTTTATGGCATCACTGCGAGTTGCAATTGATAATCCTATAACTTTATCAAGTGCTAGAATGCTTTCATATTTTTCCTTTAAATTGTTTATGCTATCAAAAGTATTAGTATTTGCTTGAAAATATCCTATATATAAGCTATTTTTCCATTTTTTTTCTAAGATATTTTTAACTTCGTAGAACTGACTTACTAAATTGTTATTTTTATTAATATCATAATCATTACTGCCATGAAGACAAAAAATACAACCATTATTATTTTTGAAATTAGGACAACTAAAATTAGCATTTAAACTTACTTTAAATACTTTTTGTCCAAATTTAGTTCTATAAAAATCGTTAAGAGTATAATATCTTTTATTATTAATATAATTTTTTTTCATAATTTATCACTTTTTAATTATATCAAAATGTTTTATTGTTTTGTTATTTTCTTTGTGATAAAATTATTATAGTAAAAGGGCGTGAAAAAAGTGAATGATAAAATAGAGGATCATTTTAAACAAAAAAATGAAAATGGTATGGCTTTATCTAGTACTATTTTTCAGGGTGAAAATTATCGTATTACAATATTAAGTGAAAGACTTATAAGGCTTGAGTATAGTGATACTAAAGAATTTTATGATGGCTTAACTGAAAGAGTTATTAATAGAAAGTTTAAAGAGCCAGTTTTTAGTGTACAAGAAGACAACAAATTTTTAGAAATTACTACAAAATATTTTAAATTATCTTATTTAAAAAATAAACCTTTTATTAGAAGTAAAGTTGCACCCGATGCTAACTTAAAGGTCACTTTAGAAGGAACTGATAAAATTTGGTATTTTAATCATCCAGAGGCTAGGAATTTTAAAGGCTCTAAAATTAGTATTGAAGAAAAGCAAGGTGAAAAAGGTCTTTATTCAACTGATGGATTTGTTTCAATAGATGATTCACGTTCTCTTTTAATAACTGAAGATGGTGCCCTTTTAAAACCTTCTTCTAAAAGAATAGATACTTATTTATTTATGTATAAAAGAGATTTTGGATTATGTTTAAAAGATTACTTTATTCTTACTGGCAATCCAGCTTTAATACCACGCTATGCTTTAGGTATTTGGTGGAATAAGGATGAAATATATACTTTTGATGATACTAAAAAAGTTTTATCTAATTTTGCAAAAAATAAAATCCCTATGTCAGTATTTTTACTTGGTAATAATTGGCACGAAAAAACGGAACTTCCGAAAACTGGATTTTCTTTTAATGAATCTTTATTTTCAAATCCTAAGGATTTTACTAATTACATGCATGAGAGAGGTGTAAGGATAGGAATTTCTATAGATCCGATAAATGGTATAAGTAAAAATGAAAAAAATTATTTAAATTTTAAAAATGAACTTGGAATGGCTGAAGATAAAAATATTCCCTTTAATGCTTTTAATTCTAATTTTATTAATGCTTATTTTCATAATTTTATAAATCCTTTAACTAATTATGGCGTTGATTTTTTTTGGATTGATTATTATCAAAAAAATGATTTGTATACTTTACAAGCATTAAATTATTATCATTTTAATGATTATAAAAAATATTCAATGCAAAGAGGAATGATTTTATCAAGATCTGGTTTAGTAGCTCCTCATAGATATCCTGTTCA
Source organism: uncultured Erysipelotrichaceae bacterium (assembly GCA_948444795.1). GTDB lineage: Bacteria > Bacillota_I > Bacilli_A > RF39 > UBA660 > MGBC108787. The sequence goes on from CAOJUX010000010.1 coordinate 30,597, forward strand.
TTATTCAGGAAGAACAGTAGTATCATGGGATACTTTAAGAGAACTTCCTTCATTTAATTCCTCAGCCTCTAACATTGGCATTTCTTGGTGGAGTCATGATGTTGGTGGATATAAAGATGGGATTGAAGATAAGGAACTTTATGTAAGAAGTGTGGAACTTGCAACATTTTCACCAATTTTTAGATTTAGTGCAAAGCATGGTCATTATTATAAAAGAGAACCTTGGAGATGGGATATTGAAACATTAAGTATTGTTAGAGACTACTGTAATTTGAGGCACCGTTTAATACCATATCTTTATGCAGAAGCATATAATTACTATAAAACAGGTCTTCCTATTGTTCAACCTTTATATTATCAAAATCCGGAAATATATGATGAGCCAATGTTTAAAAACGAATATTATTTTGGCAAAGAATTATTTATAGCACCTATAACAGTAAAAAAAGATTTAATTATGAATCGGGCAATAGAAAAAATTTTTTTGCCGAATGGCATTTGGTATGATTTTAAAACTGGTAAAAAGTTTATTGGAAATAAAAGATATGTAACTTTTTATAAAGATGAAGATTTTCCTGTATTTGCTAGAGCTGGTTCAATAATTCCTTTAGCTGATTTAGAAGAAAATATAAATGTCACAAATTCTCCTAAAAGTATGGAAATACATGTTTTTCCAGGAAAAAGTAATAGCTTTAAATTATATGAAGATGATGGATATTCCTCACTTTTTGAAGCTGGTTATTATTTAATGTCTAATATTGATTATAATTATTTAGAAAATAATTATACTTTGATTATTCGGGCAGTAGAAGGTAAAACTGGTATTGTTCCTGATATGAGAAATTATAAAATAAGATTTAGAAATACAAGAGCAAGCGAAGATGTAATTACTTATATTAATAAAGATGTAGTTGTTACTAATAACTATGTAGATGAAAATGATTTTATTGTAGAAGTAAAAAATGTTCCAACAACAAGTCAACTTACAATAAATTGTAAGGGTAAAGATATTGAAATTGATGCCGTACGTATTATAAATGAAGATATTGATTCTATTATAAGTGATTTACAAATAGAGACTAAATTAAAAGAAAAGATTTCTAATGTGTTATTTAGTAATTTACCAATTAAAAAGAAACGTATAGAAGTTAGAAAACTTAAAAGAGATGGTTTAAAAAGTATATTTGTTAGAATGTTTTTAAGATTGCTGGAATATATAGAAGATTTTTAATAACAAACTAAGACAAATATAAAAGTAAAGAAAATGAAGATTTAGAAAGAAAAGTACCTTTATAAGGGTTGCTTTTTGTTTTTATAAATTATAAAATAATTTTGGTGATTATTATGCTTAAAATTAATAATTTAAAAGTTAAGGTTGATAATAAAATTATTTTAGATAATTTTAATATGGAAATAGAGACTGGTAAAGTATATGCTTTAATGGGGAAAAACGGTGCTGGTAAATCTACAATATCAAAAATAATAATGAGAGATAAAAAATATAATATTGTAAGGGGCTCTATTACATATGGAGATATCGATTTGTTAAAACTTAATACAACAGATGTTGCTAGACTTGGCTTTTTTATGATTAGCCAAAATCCTATTGAAATAGCTGGTGTTAGTAATGCTGAAGTTCTAAGAGCTAGTCTTACAGATTTAGGACGACCTGTGAAAAATATTTTAAAATTTAATCAAGAACTTGTAGAGTTATGCAATAAATTAAATATACCTAAAGAATTTATTCACAGGGATATAAATTTTAATATGAGTGGAGGAGAAAAAAAGAAAAATGAGCTTTTACATTTATTAGTTATAAAACCAAAATTTATTATTTTAGATGAAATAGATTCAGGATTAGATGTTGATAGTTTAAAATTAGTAGCTGGTATAATAAAAGAATATTATGAAGAGTATAAACCTACTATTTTAATTATTACTCATCAAGAAAACCTTTTAAAAATATTAAAACCTGATATTGTTAATATACTTGAAAATGGTGTTATTACTTTAAGTGGAGATTATGCTTTAGCAGAAAATATATTTAAAAATGGTTTTCAAGGGGCACATATTATAACAGGAAGTGATAAAAGTGAATAATATACTATTAAATAATAGTAATAGTTCTTATGATTTTAATAGTAAAAGTGTTACTATTAATGTTTTGGGAAATTCTAAAGCAATAGTTAAAAGTATACCAAAAGATTTTTCTTTAGAAATAAATGCTAATAAGAGTTCTAATATAGTGATTGAATTAAATTTAACTCTTGATAATAATAATTTAAATATAATAATAAATGATTTAGATAATGTTCATTTAGATTTAAATATGGCAGTTAAATATAAAAATAATAATATAGTTAATTTAATTAGTAATATAAAAGGTAATAATAATAGTATAAATATAAAAGTAAGATGTGTGGAGGATAATGGGGCTTTAAATATTTTAGCTGAAGGAAGGGTAAATAAAAACACATCAAATAATTATTATAATGAAGATATTAAAGCTATAGTAGAAAATAATAATAGTATAGTAATAAAGCCTAATTTATGTGTTTCATCTTTTGTATCTGCTTTTCATAATGCAACTATCAGTAATATTAATAAAGATGAGTTATTTTATTTAGAAAGTTTAGGGATGAACAAGGATACAGGAATTAATTTAATTAAAGAGGGATTTTTAAAAGGAATACTTACAGTAAGAGAGGGGGATTTTAATGCATAGAGAAGATTTTCCTATGTTAAAGGAGAATTTAGTATATTTTGATAATGGTGCAACGACTTTAAAACCATATTCTGTTATTAAAAAAATGTGTGAATATTATGAAAAGTATGGTGCTAATGCTCATAGAGGAGATTATGATATTTCTTTTAAAGTAGATCAAGAATATGAAAATACAAGAAGTCTTGTGAAAGATTTTATTAATGCTAAAAGTTTAGAAGAAGTAATATTTACTTCTGGATCTACTGAAGGTATAAATATGGTAGCTAAAGGCTTTTTTGAAAATTTTTTAGAAGCTGGTGATGAAGTTTTAATATCTAAATCAGAGCATGCATCTAATGTACTTCCTTGGTTTTATTTAGCTAATAAAATTGGAATAAAAATTAATTATATTGAACTTGATGATAACCATTATATTACCTTAGAAAATGTAAAAAGAGCTATTACTCCAAATACTAAAGTAATAAGTTTAGCATATATTACTAATGTTATCGGAGATATTAGACCAATAAAAGAAATATGTCAACTAGCTCATGAGAATAATATATTTGTAGTTTGTGATGCAGCACAAAGTATAGGGCATAGAAAGACTGATGTTCAAGATTTGGATGTAGATTTTTTAACTTTCTCAGCTCATAAAATGTGTGGGCCAACTGGAGTTGGAATTTTATATGGCAAAAAAGAATTACTTGAAGAAATGGAGCCAATTATACTTGGAGGAGGTATGAATGAGTCTTTTGATAATGAAAAAGAAGTTTATTATAAGGGACTTCCAACTAGATTAGAAGCAGGAACTCCAAATATTGCAGGAGTTATTGGATTTTCAGAAGCAATTAAATATCTTAATGATATTGGACTTGATAAAATAAGTGAATATGAAAAAAATTTAAGAGATTATTTGATAGATAAATTGCTAGATATACCATATATAGATATAATAAATTTAGAAAGTGATAGTGGAATTGTTTCTTTTAATGTAAATGAAATATTTAGTCAAGATGTGGCTTATTATTTAAATAAATATAATATATGTGTAAGAGCAGGAAGCCATTGTGCTAAAATATTAAAAAGTGAGGTAGGTGTTACAAATACTTTAAGAATTAGTTTATATTTTTATAATACTTATGAAGAAATAGATGATTTAATAGATTTATTAAAAGATAAAGATAAAATACTTAAGGAGATGTTATAATGGATGAGAATTTAAGAAGAGAAATTATATTAGAAAATTATCAAAATCCTTGTAATAAAGAAACGGTTAATTCAGAAAAATATATTAAAGTAAATAGTAATAATGAATCTTGTATTGATAATATTAATATTTATTTGTGGATAGAAGATAATATTGTAAAAGATATTAAATTTGATGGGGAGGCTTGTGCAATTTCTACTTCTTCTACATCTATTATGATTAGTAATCTAATTGGAAAAAGTATAGAAGAAGTAAAATTTTTTGTTAATAATTTTGATAATATGTTGAATGAAAATAACTATGATGAAGAATTATTAGGAGATGCTATTGTTTATAATGAGATTTATAAACAAAGTAATAGAAAGAATTGTGCTTTTTTGCCATATAAAGGCATTATAAAAGCAATTAAGGAATATGAGTATAAAAAACTTGACAATTAAATATAATTTATTATATAATCAATTTGTTATTTAAAAAGGAAAGAGATTTATATCCACCTGATTACAAGAGTAATAGGTAAAAGAGCTTTTAATTTAATGCTTTTAGGTGGATATTATGTATCTACCTTTTATAATGTATGGAGGTGCTTATCATAGCAAATAATAAAAACGAGTTACCAGTTAATGAACAAATTAAAGTTGATGAGTTAATGGTAATAGGACCTAATGGGGAGCAAATGGGTTTAAAAAAACTTAATGATGCTTTAACACTTGCAAATTATGCAGGGCTTGATTTAGTTCTAATGAATGGAAATTCGGCTCCAGCTGTTGCTAAAATAATGGATTATAATAAGTACAAATATGAAAGGCAAAAGAAACTCAAAGAAGCTCAAAAGAAACAAAGAGAAACTAATAAAGAAATTAAAGAGTATCGTTTATCTGTTGTAATTGATATTCACGATTTTGAAACAAGAGTTAAAAATGCCAAGGATTATTTATTAAAAGGACATAAAATTAAAGGATTTATTCGTTTTAAAGGTAGACAACTTGCTCATCCAGAATTAGGACGTGACGTTTTAAATAAATTTGCTATGAGTTTAAGCGAATGTGCTGAAATTGAGGTAGAACCAAAAATGGATGGTAAAACAATGTATATTATTTTAGCACCTAGTAAAAAGTAGAAAGAAGGATGTATTATGGCTAAGGGACCAAAACAAAAAACACATAAAGCTAGTAGTAAAGTTTTTAGAAAAAGAGCAAATGGTACACTTGCTTATAAAAAAAGTGGTGGTAATCATATGACTAATAAAGATTCTGCTAAGGCTATTAGAAAAAGAAGAAAACAAGGAACATTATCAAAAGGAGATACTGACAGAATTAAGTCAGTAATCTAAGGGAGGTAAGTATTTATGACAAGAGTTAAAGGCGGAAATGTTGCTAAAAATCGTAGAAGAAAAGTTTTAAAACGCGCTAAAGGATATTTTGGAAGTAAACATAGATTATTTAAAACTGCACAAGAACAATTATTTCATAGTGGTGCTTATGCATATCGTGATAGAAAACAAAATAAAAGAAATTTTAGAAAATTATGGATTACAAGAATTAATGCCGGATGTAGAAGTAATGGTATTAGTTATTCTAAGTTTATTAATGGTTTAAATATAGCAGGTATTGAAGTCAATCGTAAAATGCTATCATCTCTTGCAATTGATGATCCAAAATCATTTACAGAACTTGTTAGTATAGCTAAAGAAGCTTTAAAAAGTGGAAAAAAGCCAGAAATAAAAGAAGAAAATAAAAAAGATGTTGCTCCTAAAAAGGAATTAAGTAGCAAAGACTATAGTAAAATGACTTTAACTGAGTTAAAAGCTATTGCTAAAGAACAAGGTGTTAAAGGTTATTCTACTATGAAAAAAGACGAAATTATTTCAAATTTAAAATAATACCTAGAAAGTATTATTTTTTTATGTTATAATACAAACTTAATTGGGGGGGATTTAATATGAAATATGATAACAAAATAATCTATAATGGAAAAAAGGATAATGCACTAACTGTTTTAAAAAACTTAGAGATAAGTGATTCTGGTTATTATAAAAGAAGATTAATGGGAATGAGTGCTCAAGAAGCTTTTGATAGATCTATTAATTTTTTAAAAAAGCCTAAAAGAAATATAACTGACTTTTCAAAGACTAATCAGATATCTTTAAAAAAAATTTATAATGAAATGGATCAAGGTAAAAGTTTAGAAGAGATTAAAGATGAAAAAATAGAAGTCTTACATGAAGAAGCTTTATTATTGAATAAATTATATGATGAAGGAATGCCTAAAGAATATAATGATTTATGTAGTTTTTGCCGTGAGAATAAGTTGAATTATTCAGCTATTCTTTATAGGATGTTAAATAAAGGCCTTACTTTAAGAGAAGCTATAAGTGATATGAAGAAAAATTATGTTATAAGATCTACTAAATATTTTATAGAAAATATTCCACTTAGAAGTTTTTGTCAAAAATATCAACTTGATTATACAGAGTTAATAAAATATTATAAATCTTCTAATAATCTGGAAGAAGCAATAGAAAGAAGAGTATTTAATCAATCTTTTAGCTATAATTTAGGAAGAAGAGCAAAATGTTTGTGGGATAAATTTTTGGATTTTAAAAGTACTTATTCTATTGATGGATTAAGTGAAGAAGAAAAAAATTCATTTGTACTTGCTCTTAATAGAATTAATATTATAAACAGAGATATATCATATTATAAATTTTTAAATCGGGAGATGGGTCTGAGTACTAATGAAATTACTATAAGTAATGTTGATGATATTATTTTAAAATTGCTAAGTAGAGGAAATATACCATTTTCTTTATCTGAATTATATTATATATTTGATTTAAAGAGTGGTCTTATGAGTGATTTTACTTATGATTGTGATAATAATATTTGGGTTTATAAAAATCCAGAAGTATTATTAACTAAAAAAAATAATCAAGCTTAATTATTAGCTTGATTTTCTATATAGTAAGCATAATATTCATCATAAGTTATATCTTCGTCGTGTATTATTTTGGCAACTTCTATTCCAACATATCTATAATGCCAAGATTCAAATGCGTAGCCAGTAATATTTTCTTTATCTTCGGGATATCTTTCAATAAATCCATAAAGATAAGCATTATTTTTTAACCAAGTATATGCTTCAGAGTCTTTAAAAGTGCTAGTTAATTGATTGTTAATTTCAAATACATCGATAGCAAGACCAGTTTGATGCTCTGAATATCCTGGTCTGGCAGCTTGCTTATCTGCATTTTTTTCTCCTTTAGAAGCTTTTAAATTATTATAAACATCATCTTGACTTTTATAGCTCCTATAACTTGAATTAATAATTAATTTATAACCATTTTCATTTGCAGCGTTCCACATGGATACAAAGGCATCATTAACAATACTAATAACTTGGTTATTTTGGTAAGCATATTTATTACTTATATTAACTAGATTAATTGGTTCAAAATCTTCTTTTAATTTATAATATTTATTAACAAGCAATAATTCATTTTTTGATATATCACTATCTATATCATGTTTATAATAATCAAAATCTCTATTAACATTTACAATAGCAACTATATCTTTAGTACTAGTATCTTTATTCTTATCTTGATAATTTAAATATCTTTCTAAATTATTTGTGATATAATATTTTTCTTTTAAAAAAGTAATTATATTTTCATTTCTACTTAATTTTAAAATTTGGTTTAAATCTTTTTCTTTACTATTTTTTTCTAGTTCTTTTGCTTGTTCTAAAGTGTATCCGTGTTCTATTAGTTTGTATTCATAACTTTGTTTATATTTATAATTATTATATATTTTTAAACTTAAAAATATAGCTATAAATATAATTCCAATAAATATTAATCCACTATATAAAACTTTTTTCTTTATTTTATACTTTTTTTTCATACTACTTCTCCTTTATATTCTTAATTATAACATGGTATAACCATTTACAAAATAAAAAATATGTAGTATTATGTTTATAAGATAGATAGAAGGTAGCAGTAAATGAATAGAAATAAATTAATAATTGAAAATTGTCCTAATTTTTATCGAATAGTTAATTTTGAATATTTTGACGATGATTATATAACTGAAAAATTAATTAATATATATGAAAAATTTATTTTTAACATTGATATTAGTAATCAAGAAGACTTAAGAATGGTTAAAAATATTGATTATGTGCTTGGAAAATATATAGATGATTACATGTTTAGAAGAAGAATGCAAAAAGATATATTAACAGTTAAAATTAAAAAAAGTTGTAATAATATTATAAAAACTATTGTTGAAAGTATTATAAGTATTTTTAATAAATATGAAGAAGATACTATTAGAAATATTTATATATCAAGATGGATTTAATCCATTTTTTTAATTTAAAACTTGCCAAAGTTTATTAATTTTGTTATAATCTATTTGTCTATAGCGGGATAGCTCAGTTGGCTAGAGCATTCGGTTCATACCCGAAGGGTCGAGGGTTCGAATCCCCCTTCCGCTACCATTGGGAAATCTGTTCGAACTATTCGAGCTTTAGATAAGAGACTTGTCAAAAGTCTTTTTTTATGATATTATGAATATGTCAAGGAAACTTGCATAAAATAAAAAGGGAACATTCAGTTTCGCTAAGTTGAGTGTCTACCCAATTTAAATTAGTTAGGCACTTATTCTAAGAATGAGTGTCATTTTTTTATTGCTAACACCAATAAGGT